>DAINBW010000073.1:0-9225 GCA_036732745.1 Spirochaetales bacterium
GCCTGCCCGGCCGGCGCCGGCAATGGCGCGCCCGGCTACGATCCCGACACGGCGACCTTCCTCGAGGAGATCTACGGCGCCTGCAACGTGGGCGTGCGGCTGCGGCGCGATCCCCTCGCCGTCGTCGCCTCCTATCCCGATCCGGCCGACCGGGAACTGGCCGGGCTTTTCGCCTCCACCCTGGCCTTCGGCTCGGTCGACCTCATCCTGCGCGCGGTCCGCGCCGCCCTGGCCCCCCTCGGCGCCTCGCCGGCCAAGGCGCTTGGCGCGATGGGCGAAAGCGAGATGCGCGACGCTTGGGGCGGCTTCCAGTACCGCTATTGCTTCCCGAAGGACATGATCGCGCTGGCGCGCGGCGCCCGCCGCGCCCTCGACGAGGCCGGGAGCCTCGAGGCCTTCTTCCTCCGGGGCGATCCGGGCGGCGGGGACGTCGTGAGGGCGGCGGGCAGCTTCGCGGCGCGGCTCAAGGCCCTGGGCGCCGGCGAGGGCGGCGGACTCAGGGGGAATCTCCTCCCCGAACCGGCCAAGGGCTCCGCCTGCAAGCGGCTCTTCCTCTATCTCCGCTGGATGGTCCGCGAGGACGCCGTCGACCCGGGTGGCTGGCCGCGCGTCGAGCGCTCGCGCCTCGTCGTGCCCATCGACACGCACATGGCGCGCGTCTGCTCCGCGCGGCTGGGCTTCATCCCCCGGCCGGCGGCCGACCTGAAGGCCGCCCTCGCCGCCACGGCCGGCTTCCGGCTCTACGCGCCCGGGGATCCCGTCAAGTACGACTTTGCCCTCACGCGGCCGGGCATCGATCCCGAGCCCGGCGACGAGCGCTTCGCCTGCGGCTGAAAAGCCGTCAGGCCTCCGGTTCCCGGAGCTGGAGGTTGACGAACACATAGGTCTTCTGCGAGTAGTTTTTCTTGCCGATCGTCGCCGGCCCCGCCCCGGGGCCTTCGCCGATATAGGGCAGGAAGGTGCCGTCGAGCACGACGACGAAATACCGGTCGAGCCCGTCCTTTTCCCGGAGCATCCAGCTGATGTCGCCGCGCGAGACGAAGGAGCCATCCAGGGGCTTGCGCTTGGCCGCGAGTTGGCGCTCGATCCAGGCCCCCTCGTAGGTGACGACAAGGACGCGGTCGCCCGTGGTGCCGTCGCGGAAGTTCTCCTCCTCGTAGGGTTGCAGGTAGTACATCGGCGGGATGGCGCCGCCGTCGTATTCGGCCTGCGTCACCTCCCGCATCGGCTTGGCCGCGAGCTTCTGTCGGTACCAGGCGAAGACCTCCTCGGCCGAGGCCGGGGTCGCGTAGGCGATGGTCTCCTCCGACCGGACCATCGGGTCTCCTTCGCCGTTGCAGAGTTCCTTGGCGTAGTCCGCCGCCGCGGGATCGACCAACGCGCCGGGATAGACCGGCACGGCCTTGGTCGAGGCGGGCGGGGCCGCGATGGCCGGGGCGACGGACACCAGGGACGCGAGGGCAGCGATGAAGAGGATCTTGCAGCGCATGATTGCCTCCATACTGTTTGAGATGGGGTCAGGATAGCGCGTTCCGCCGGAAAATCAAGCCCGCCGCGCGCCGCGCCGGCGCGCCGCGAGGCCGAGGCCGACGGAAGCCGCGAGCCCCACCGCGCCGCTCAGGACCATGCAGGCGGCCGGGCCCGCGGCGTCGGTGACGGCGCCCGCGTAGAGCGCGCCGATCGGCGTTACGCCGCCGAAGACGAGGCTGTAGACGCTCATCACGCGGCCGCGGTGGGCGTCGTCGGAGGCGAGTTGGACGCTCGCGTTCGTCGAGGCGGTGAAGGTGATCGTGCAGAAGCCGGTGAGACCGAGGAGGAGCGCGGTGAGGGCGTAGCTCCGCTGGAGGCCGCAGAGCGCGATCGCCACGCACATGCCGAGGGCGCCGCCGTAGAGCCGCGCGGGGCTCGGCCGCGCGCCCTGGCCCCTGGCCGCCTGCGTTCCGCTCCGCGCCGCCAGGATGAGGGCGGCCGCCAGCGAGCCGGAGCCCATCGCCGTCATGAGGAAGCCGAAGCCCGAGGCGCCGCGGCCCAAGGGCCCGCGCGCGAAGGTCGGCACGAAGATGTTGTAGTTGATCACGAAGGTCGAGACGACGGCCATGAGGGCGAGGGGAAGGCTGATTTCCCGCTTGCCCTTGATGTAGCGAAGGCCGTCGCGGACGCTCGCCAGGACCTCGCGCGGGCCGCCGACGCCGGCGCCGCCGGCCAGGGGCGGCGCGTCGATGGCCAGTAGGGCGGCGATCACCGCGACGAAGGACAGGGCGTTCAGGAAGAAGCAGGGAGCGGCGCCGACCGCCTCCATGAGGAGGCCGGCGACGGCCGGGCCCGCGATCCGCGCCAGGTTGAAGGCGGCCGAGTTGAGCGACACCGCGTTGACCAGGTTCTCGCGCCCCGCGATCTCGATCACGTAGGCTTGTCTCGTGGGCATGTCGACGAGGTTGACCATGCCGAGGAGGAAGGCGAGGACGAGGATCATCCAGAAGCGGGCCGCGCCCGTGGCCGCGAGGACGGCCAGGGTCAGGGCGAGGAGCATGAGGGCGGACTGCGTGGCGATGAGGGTTCGTCGTTTCGGGAAGCGGTCCACGAAGGGGCCGGCGAAAAGGGACAGCAGCATCATCGGCAGGAACTGCGCGGCGCTGACGAGTCCGAGCTTGGCGGGCGAGCCCGTGAGGTCGAGGACGAGCCATGACTGGCCTACGTTCTGCATCCAGGTGCCGACGAGGGAGACGCACTGGCCGAGCCAGAAGAGCCGGAAGTTGCGCTTGCCGAGCGCGGGGAACCAGCGGGCGCCGAGCGTGGCGCCGCGGGGGGAGTCCATGGAAGACCGCCTTTCGCCAGGCGATCCTAGACCCGCCGGGTCATTCGAGGCAAGGGCCGCGTCGCGCCTCGGCCCGCGTGCCCGAGGGCCGGCGTCGCGCTCGGCTTGACCGGCCGGCTTCTGCTTCCTATACTTTCCCCCGTGACGCCGATCTGAGCCTTCCCGCCTTCCCCGCCCAACCCCAACGACAGGAAAGGTGTCTCATGCGCGCATCCCGCAACGTCAAGCTGCTGGTTCTCATCGCGTTCCTCCAAGGTTTCGTCTTTTACGGCCCGGTCGCGACGCTCTATCGCCGCGCCTACGGCCTGGCCCTCGCCGACCTCTTCCTCATCGAGTCCCTGTCCTGGCTCCTGGTCATCGCCCTCGAGGCGCCCTGGGGCTGGATCGCCGACCGCTTCGGCTTCAGGCGCACGCTCGTCGCGGGCAACATCCTCTTCGCCCTCTCCAAGATCGTCTTCGCGGGCGCGGCCGGTTTCGGCGGCTTCCTGGCCGAGCGCCTCCTCCTTTCGGTCGCGCTCGCGGCCCTGAGCGGCTGCGACTCGGCGCTCCTCTATCGCTCATCGCGCGAAGGGGAGGCCGAGCGCAATTTCGGCCGTCAGTCGGCGGCGGCCACCCTCGGCATCGTCGCCGCCTCGCTCGCCTCGCCGCTCCTCTACGGGATTTCGCTCAGGGCGACCGCCGTGGCGACGATCTTCCCCTACGCGGCCGCGGCCGCCCTGGCCTTCTTCCTCGAGGACGAGGGCCTCCCCGCGCCGAAGGAGCGGCGCTTCCTTCTTGCCTCGCTGCGGAGGCTCCTCGCCGACCGTCGGCTCCTCGCCCTCCTCGCCGCGGGCGCCCTCGTCGCCGAGGTTTCCCGCTCGCTCACCGTGTTTCTCGGCCAGCTCCAATACGAGAAGAGCGGCATCGGGAGGGAATGGTACGGCCTCGTCTTCGCGGGGCTCCAGCTCGTCCCCTTCGTCGCGGGGGCGGCCGGCGCGCTGTCCCGGCGCTTCGGCCGCGCCGGCCTGATGCTCGCCTGCCTCGGCGCGGAGCTCGGCGGGGTATTGGCGCTGCTCCTCTTCCCGTCGAGCGGCCTCGCGGCGCTTGCCGGGCTGGCGGCCGTCTCCGCCTCGGCCGCCCTCTTCGCGCCCTATCTCGCGGCCGTGCAGAACGAGGCGATCGGGACGGCCGGGCGCGCCACGGCTCTTTCGCTCAACGCGATGGTTTTCGAGCTCGTGGCCGCCGCCTCGAACCTGGGGATCGGCCGGGCGGCCGGGCGCTCCCTCCCCGGGGCCTACGCCCTCTGCGCCGCCTTCCTGGCCGCGAGCCTGGCGCTGGCGCCGGCCTACCTGCCCCTGGCGGCGCGGCGCCGAAAATGAAAAGAGCCCGGGCGCGCGGGGCTGGAACCCGTCGCGCCCGGGCCGACCCGGGGACGCCGCCGGAGAGGGCGGCCCCGGCTACAGGGAAACGGCCACGGCGTAGGCCGCGCGGGTCGCCTCCAGGACCTTGCCCAGGTGGAAGGCGTCGCCGAGGCTCCGGATCTCGGGGGCGGCGCGCGCCTCCACGAGGGCCCGGTAGGGCGCGTCGTCCGGCCTTGCCCCGGCGGCGAGGACGACGAGGTCAGCGGGGAGGACTTCCTCCCGCCAGGCCGCCTTGAGCTTTTTCGCGAAGGGATTCTCGATGTTCTCGGGGAGAAGGGGCGTCCAGGTGACGAGGGGGTCGGGCACCGTCTTGGACACGTTGCGCGCGATCACCGCTTGGCCCGGGCGGACCTCGGCGAGGCGCGCGCAGTTGAGGAGCGGCACGCCGCGCTCCTCGAGGTAGTGGATGAGCCAGCCCCGGTTGGCCGTGCAGACGCCCTTCATGATCTCCGGAAGCATCTCCACGACGGCGACCTTCACCCCCTTCTCGTGGGCGAGCCAGTACGCGGTCTCGCAGCCGACGACGCCGCCGCCCACGACGACGACGCTCTTCGCCGCGCCGAGGAGGCCGGGGTCGCGGAGGAGGTCGACGGCGAAGACGACGTTGGGCGACTCGATGCCGGGCACCGGCGGGCGGGACTGCCGCGAGCCCGTGGAGGCGAGGATGACGTCGAAGCCCGCCGCCTTGAGCTCGTCGGCGCCCGGGCTCTTCCCGAGCTCGAGCTTGAGGCCCCGTTCCGCGCGCGCCGCGGCGAGCTCGGCCTTGAGGTGGTCCAGGTAGTTCCGGATTTCGTACTTGATCGCGGGCCTGGAGCCGGGAACGAGCATGCCGCCGATCTCGGGCCTCGCTTCGTAGAGCGTCACCTCGTGGCCGCGCCGCGCGGCGACGAGGGCCGCCGTGACGCCGGCGGGTCCGGCGCCCAGCACCGCCACCTTGCGCGCCTTGGCCGCCGGGCCGAGTTCGCGGCCGTCGTAGAGCTCCTCGAAGCCCGTCCGCGGATTGACGGCGCACTGGGGGTGGCCGCCCTCGACGAACTCGTTGATGCAGCCCTCCTGGTCGCCGATGCAGGGGCAGATCTCCTCCACCCGGCCGGCGAAGGCCTTGTTCGGCCACTCGGGATCGGCGAGGAGGGGGCGGCCGAGCATCACCATGTCGCAGTCGCCCTCGCGGAGGGCGCGCTCGGCGAGGTCGGGGAAGCCGAGCTTGCCGACGGCGACGACCGGCACCTCGAGCCCCGCGTTGCTCCGGACGCCGCGCGCGGCGAAGAACTCCTTCGCGATGCGCGACACCTCGAGGTAGCAGCCGGGGGCCATCGGTCCCGGCGGGTGCGGCAGCCACCAGTTGTCGTAGCAGCCGAGGTCCACGTCGAAGAGGTCCACGCCCTCGCGCACGAGGGCCTCCATGTACTCGAGGGTCTCGTCGACCTTGCGCTCGTTCCGGAACTTGCGGAGGCTCTTCACGCTGTCCATGCGCGCGCCGTAGGTTTCGTTGAGCGCGAGCGAGAGGTCGATGCGGTACATGATCGGGAAGTCGGGCCCGACGCGGCGACGGATCTCGCGCACCAGCTCGAGGCCGAAGGCCTTCCAGTCCCGGAAGGCGCCGAGCTTGCGCCGGTTGAAGGCGGGATTGGTCAGCTGCTCGAGGAGGTAGCCCTCGTGGCCGTGGAGGTAGACGCCGTCGATGGTCGCGGCCTTGGCGTCCGCGGCGGCCTGTCCCGTGTTCTTGACGATGCGCCTGAGCTGCGCGTCCGTGAGGGGGCGGCAGGGCAGGTTTGACATGTAGAAGTTCGGGTTCCAGGAGGCGGAGACCGGCAGCTTCAGCTTGTTGACGAGGCACTCCGGCGAGCCGACCCGGCCGAGGCCGGGCGTCAGCTGGATGAAGAAGCGCGCGCCGTACGCCCGGCAGCGCTCGGCGAGGTCGCGCCAGCCGGCGAAGACCGTGCGGCTGCGGTCGATGCGCGGGAAATAGGAAAGCCCGCCGAGCTCCGTGACGCTCGGATCGATCCCGTGGCTGATCGGCACGAGGCCGGAGGTGATGAGGCCGACGCCGCCGCGGGCCCGCGCCGCGAAGTACTCGATCATCTTGGCGTTCGGGCGCCCCGTCTCCTCCGCCATGCTGATGTTGCCCATGGGCGCCATAACGAGGCGGTTCTTGATTGAAAGCTTGTTGACCTTGATCGGCGCGAAGAGCCGGTCGTAGGGGTAGAGTTCCTTGGTCATCCGGCCCTTGGCGAGCCACGCCGTATCCTCGTACCAGGTGCCGAAGCGCCCGGTGAGGCTGCGGATGCGTTCCTGGTTTTCGGACATGTGCGCTCCTCGTCCGCTACCCGGCGCGGGAAGGCCGGAGGCGGTTGCTGTGCAATTTCGCCGACCGCGGTCGGTGAATGTTCACTTACAGTACCACGGTTCCGGCGGGCCGGCAAGAAGCGGCTGTATTTTTCCGTGATTCGGGCTATCCTCCGGAACGATGGACAGCAAGGAAAGCACCCCGAACCGCCGCCAACTCCAGGCCCGCGAGACCCGCGCGCGGATTTACGAAGCCGCCTGGCAGCTCATCGGCGAGGAGGGCTACGAAGAAACCTCCGTGGAGCGCATCTGTCGCCGCGCCGGGATCGCCAAGGGCTCCTTCTACCACCATTTCTCGAACAAGGCCGACCTCATCGTCGAGGGCTACTCCATCTGCGACCGTTATTTCGAGGACGAGGTGGCCGGCCGGCTCGTCGCGGCGGGCGCTCCCGAGCGCATCGTCGAGTTCCTGGGCTACCAGGTCCGCTACGCGGCGAACCTGGGCGTCGAGCTCATCCGCCAAGTCTACAAGGCCCAGATCGAGAACGCCACCCGCTTTTTCATTTCCCCCGACCGCGGCCTCCCCTCGATCCTTCGCCGGATCGTCGAGGAGGGCCAGTCGAGGGGGGAACTTCGCGCCGACCTCGGCGTGGACTACATCGTCGATTACGTCCTGCGCTTTTCCCGCGGCCTCATCTACGACTGGTGCCTCCGCGGCGGCGACTATGACCTCGAGGCCGTGGCCGAGGAGTCCGCCCGCCGGCTCGTCGCCATTTTTGCCCCCGCCTAGGCGCAGCCGAGCGCCCATCGGGATCCCCTCGGGACCTCTCGGGATCCCGGGGCGGGATTTTCGCCGAAACCCTTGACCCGCTCTCGCGCCGCGTGCTAGTGTCGTTTCGCTCACCGCAAGGCGGGCAATCGGGCATTAGCGCAGGTGGTTAGCGTACAAGTCTGGGGGACTTGGGGTCCCCGGTTCGAGTCCGGGATGCCCGAAACAAGGAACCGCGTCGAAAGACGCGGTTCTTTCTTTTTCCGGGCATCCCGGACTCGATGGGCTCGAGCGCCGAGCGGAGCGAGGGAAGGCGCGCAGGGACGCGCGCCGCCAGCGAGAGCCCCGGCCCAGAGGCCCGAGGCGGGATGCCGAGGGCCGGAGGGCGAGTCCGGGATGCCCGAGAAGCGGCTGTCAGGAATGGCGGCCGCTTTTCTTTATTAAACAGTCGGCGCTGACCGTGATGCGCTTCTCGGGCATCCCGGAGGCCCGAGGCGGGACACCGAGGGTAGGCGCGCGAGTCCGGGCTTGTATATCACCATTTTTTCGCTTGATGCGACGCCGTGGCCGCGGCATGATACCGCCGTCATGAAGATGCTTCGCTGAGCGTAGGCGATTTCCCTCCGTCTAGGCCGTCCCTGGTGGCGGTCCACTTCGCTTACGCAAGGAAACATCATGCACGACGAATCCACCCAGCCCGTCTTCGCCTTTCCCGCCGGCTTTCCCCGTCTCGAGACTCTTAGGCTCACGCTTCGCCCCATCTGCCCGGAGGACGCGGAGCGGATCTTCGAACTGTACGCCGATCCCCGCGTCGCGGAGTTCGACGATTTTGAGCCCTACACGGACAGGGTCGCCGCCCTGCGTTGCGTGGAGGCTACCCTCGCGGCCTTCGAAGCCGGCCGGAACCTGCGGTGGGTCCTGGCTCCCAGGGGCGACGACCGGCTCATCGGCACCTGCGGCCTCTCCGACTTCGACGAGGAGGCCCGGCGCGCCGAGATCGGCTATGACCTCCTGCCCCGCGAGTGGGGCAAGGGCTACATGAGCGAGGCCGTCGCCGCCGTCCTCGATTACGGCTTTGGCGCGATGGGCCTCAACCGGGTCGAGGCCTTCGTCACGCCGGGCAACGAGGCCTCGATCCGCGTCCTCAAAAAGAACGGCTTTTCCCGCGAGGGGCTTGTCCGGGAGCGCGATTTTTTCCGGGGGAGGCTCTGGGACGGCATCCTGATGGCGGTCCTGCGCCGCGATCGGGCCTAGGAGCCTGTCGGGCTTGGGACCGCGAAAAGCATAAAACCAACGAACGAGCAAGGGAATCGCGCTTTTGCCTTGGTCTCGTCGATCCGCGGCCCAAAAACGGCTCGTCAATCGGGCCATACGGAAGTATGGCCCTCAATCCTCGCCGCTTTTTGTCTCGCGGCTCGACTTCGCCCAAGCCAAATCCCAAGTCCGACAGGCTCCTAAGCTTCGGGATGGCGCTCTTCGAGGTCGAGGAGGAAGATCGCCGCGGCGAGCATGTCGGCCGAGCCGCCGGGGCTCAGGTTCCGGGCGCAGAGTTCGGCGTCGAGTCGGCGAACGGCGGCGAGGCCGGCCGGCGTGCCGGCGCCGCCCGCGGCGAGGGCCCGGGCCGCGCCGCGGCGCGCGAGCTCGAGGCCGGCGAAGCCGCCCCGCGAGAGGAGGCAGGAATCCTCGAGCTCGGCCATCGAGGCGAGAAGGGCGTCGATCCGCGCGGATTCGTCAGACTGGCCGCGAGCGCGGGCGGCGCGCAGGAGGGGGAGGAGGCGGTTCCCGAGAAGGGGGTAGCCGTCCTCCGCCTGGCCGCGCGCGCCGCGGACGCCGGATTCCCGGTAGAGGCGTTCGCCGGCGCTCGGTCGGGCGGCCGCGCCGGCCGCGGCCTGGCGAGGGGGCTCGGGCTCGGCGCCAAGTTCGGCGGCGCCAAGCTCGGCGTCGACGATGCCGCG
>DAINBW010000074.1:0-9223 GCA_036732745.1 Spirochaetales bacterium
CCGGCCCGCAGGCGGTCTCCGGCGCCCGCCTTGTTTCCGCCGAGGCGCCGGCCCAGGCCAAAAACCGGGGCAAGCACCCGAACCTCCGCCTCGACTACACTTTCGAGAATTTCGTCATCGGCGAAAACAACTCCTTCGCCGCCAACGCCGCACTGGCGATTTCCAAGAATCCCGGCACCTCCTACAATCCCTTCCTCATTTATGGCGGCGTCGGCCTCGGCAAGACCCACCTCATGCAGTCCATCGGCAACCGCGTCTGGCAGACGGACGCCAAGGCCAAGGTCATCTGCATCACGGCCGAAGAGTTCACGAACGAGTTCATCCAGTCCATCCACGACAAGACAACGACCGCCTTCAAGAACAAGTACCGCTACGTGGACATCCTCCTCATCGACGATATCCACTTCCTGCAGAACAAGCTCGGCAGCCAGGAAGAGCTCTTCCACACCTTCAACGCCCTTTATGACGCCAACAAGCAGATGGTCTTCACCTGCGACCGTCCCGTCTCCGAACTCAAGAACCTTTCCGATCGCCTCCGGAGCCGCTTCGAGCGCGGCCTCAACGTGGACCTCCAGCCGCCGAACTTCGAAACGCGGGCCGCCATCCTCAAGAAAAAGGTGGAGGCGAGCTCGGTTCCCGTGCCCGACGAGGTCATAGAGATCATTTCCAAGAACATCTCGACGAACGTCCGCGACCTGGAAGCCGCGCTGACGAAGCTCGTCGCCTACGCCGAACTCGTCCGGAAGGACATCACCCTTGAGATAGCCCAACACCAGCTCAAGGACGTCTTCAGCCAGTCCAAGCACGGCAACGTGACCATCGACAACATCCTCCGCGTGGTGGCCGACTACTACAAGCTTTCCTACAGCGACTTAAAGGGCAAGAAGCGGACCAAGAACATCGCCTTTCCGCGGCAGGTGGCCATGTACATCGCCCGCGAGATCACCGAGTACTCGACGACGGAGCTCGGCTTCGAGTTCGGGGGCCGCGACCATACGACGGTGATGCACGCCTGCCAAAAGATCGAGGAGCGCCTCAAGCTCGATCCGAACCTCGAATCCAACATCCAGTCCCTGACCCGTTCCATCAAGGAATACAGTTCGAAGGTTTAGACTCGCGCAGCCTCTATATAGAGGAAAGATAGGGAGAGAAGGCCGCCGACACGCGGCCCTGAACTCGGGGGATAAACCTGGGGACGGCGGTGGATAAGTTGGATGCCTGTGGAAATGTGCATAGACGCGTCGTTGCAGGGGGCAGTTATCCACAAGGGGTATCTTGTTCAAAGAAATACACTTAAGGCGTCTTTGCACAAAAGGTTTGCCCTTATTACTATTGCTATTGTTTAAATTTATATAAACCAATAAGAGAAGAGAGAGAGGAAAAAGCCAGGATAGACACGAACCGACGCTTCTACCCTTTTGCTTTTTCCAGAATGCATTATGCGCTTTCCACTCGAAAGAACGGCGCGTTTCTGCTACACTAGCCCGAAGGAGGGTTGGAACATGAAATTCACCTGCGAGAAAAACGCCTTTGCCCGCGAGATATCCTTCGCGCAAGAGATCATCGCTTCCAAGAACGCCCTCTCCATCATGTCGAACGTCCTTCTCGAGGCGGCCGACGGCGCCCTGTCCCTCAAGGCCACCGACATCAAGGTGAGCTTCGAGACCGTCATTCCCGTGGACATCGCCGCCTCCGGTTCGGTCACCGTGTTCTGCGACAAGCTTTCGGGAATCCTCTCCTCGATCCCCGAAGGCGAGATCGAGATCGAGCAGGACGAGCAGAAGGTCATCGTCAAGCCGACCTTCAAGAAGGTTCGCTTCCAGCTCAAGACCATTTCCAGCGAAAAATTCCCCGAGCTCCCCGCCGCTCCGGAAGAAGCCTTCTTCGGCGTCCCGGCCAAGGAGCTCAAGGCGATGATCGCCCAGGTCGTCTTCGCCGTCTCCGACGACGAGACGCGCTATTTCATGAACGGCGTCTACCTCGAAAAGGTCGAAGGCGGCCTCGTCATGGTAGCGACGGACGGACGACGGCTGGCCTTCGTGAAGAAGGATTTCGACGCCGCCATTCCCGACTTCAAGGGCGTCATCGTGCCGCCCAAGGTCCTGTCCCTGATCGCCAAGCGCGCTCCGGACGAAGGTCTCGTGGAGCTCGCGGTCACCGACAAGAACATCTTTGCCCGCTTCGGCTCCTACAAGATTTCCTCCGTCCTCATCGAGGGCCAGTTCCCCAACTACCAGAAGGTCATTCCCGAGAGCCAGCGCACCGCTGTCCAGTTCAAGCGCAGCGACCTCCTCGAGGCCCTGAAGCGCGTCTCCATCTTCGTCGAGCAGAAATCCCACCGGACCTTCTTCCAGCTTTCCGGCGGCATGCTCGTGCTCTCCTCCGAGGAGAGCGAGCTCGGTACGGCGCGGGAGGAGATTCCCTGCCGCTACGACGGCCCCGACGTGACGATCGCGCTCAACTACAAGTACGTCGAGGATCCGCTCAAGTCCATGGCGAGCGAGTATGTCAACCTCGAGTTCACCGAGCCCAATCGCGCCATCACGCTTTCTCCCGATCCCAAGACCGATTTCTTCCACATCGTCATGCCGATGCAGATCGAATAAGGCCGGCCGGGAGGCGGAAGGCAATCCGCCTTCGCCTCCCGACCGCGCGTGAGCCATGCCCTTCCTAAGCGTACGCTGCGCCAACTTCCGGAACCTCGAGGACGCCGAGATACCCGTCGAGGCCGAGCGCGTCTTTCTGGTCGGCGAGAACGGCCAGGGCAAGACCAACTTCCTTGAAGCCCTGTATTACCTCTCCTACGGTTCGAGCTTTCGCGGCCTCGTGGACCAGTCCGTGCCGCGCCGCGGCGAGTCGGGCTTTGCCCTCGAGGCCAGGACGCGAGCCGAGGGCGAAGCCCCAGATTTCCCCCCGGAAGAGCTCCGGGTAAGCTGGAGCGGCAAGGCCAAGGACATCCGGCGCGGGGGCAAGCCCCTGCGCGACCGCAAGGAGCTCGTGGAGCTCAATCCTGCCGTGGTCTTTTGCCACGAGGACTTTGCTTTCGCGGCCGGCGAACCGGAGCGGCGCCGGTTTTTCTTTGACCAAACCGCGAGCCTCTGTTCCGCCGCCTACATCGATTCATTGCGCGACTACAAGCGCATTCTCAAGCAGCGGAACGCCGCCCTCAAGGAGGGCCGGGCCACGCTGCTCGATTTCCTGGACGAACAGCTGGCGGGCCGGGGCCTGGAGCTCATGGCGAGCCGCTCGCGGCTGGCCGCCGAATTCGACGGCCGCTTCGCCGGGCTCTACGAGCGGGTTTCCCTCCTCGGCACCGAGGTGCGGCTCAGGTATCGCCCGAGCTGGCCGGTCGAGGCCGAGCTCGGCGCTGTCCTTGAAAAGCTCGCCGCCAGGCGGGGCGACGAGTTGGCCTTGGGGACGAGTCTTTCGGGGCCCCATCGGGACCGTTGGCTTTTCCAGGCCGAAGGCCGAGACTTTGCCGCCACCGCCTCCACGGGCCAGCAGCGCCTCCTCTCCCTGGCCCTGCGCGTGGCCCAGGCCGATTACTTCACGGCGGTGACGGCCAGGCGGCCGGTCCTCCTCCTCGACGACGTGCTTCTGGAGCTGGATCCCGGCAAGCGCCGGCGTTTCCTGGAGGCCCTCCCGCCCGCGGCGCAGGCCTTCTTCACCTTCCTGCCGGGTGAGCCCTGGGAGGACTACCGCGTGCCGGGGACGATCGTGTATCGTGTCGAACATGGACGACTCGCGCTTTAAGGACGTCGGTTCCCTCCTGTCGGCTTTTTTCGACGAGGAGAAGCTCCAGCGCGGCGGTCGCTACGCCGAGTTTTTCGCCAACTGGAAATACATCGTCGGGGAACGGCTCGCCGCCCATTCCCGCATCGCCGACGTGGACAAGGGCGTCCTCATCGTGGAGGCCGAGCATCCAGGCTGGATCCAGCTCCTCCAGTTCCGCCAGCACGATATCCTGGCCGGCGTGTCCAGCCGATTTCCCGAGTTGTCCCTGAGGAGCGTCGTTTTCCGCCTGGCCAAGGGCGGCGCCTTAGGCGGCGCCTCCGGCGGGGGCTCGGGAACGGGTACCGGCGCCGCGCCACGACCGGGCCCCTTCGGTCCCGGCGGCAGGGATTTGATCGCGGCGGAACTCGCCGGCGAGCGCGGTGCTGAACGCGGCGCCGAGAACCAGGCGGGAACGGCACGGGAGCGGATCGCCGCGGGTGGCGATCCGGGCGAAGGCGGCCCGCCGGAGCGGCCGGAGCGGCCGGAGCAGCTGGAGCGGCGGGAGGAGCCCTCCCTGCCCAAGAGCCTGGGCGACATCGCCGATCCGGGCTTGCGGGCCCTGCTGGCTGACCTGAAGCGGGCCGTGGAGAAGGGCCGGGACGGGGAAGGCCAGGGCGGCGTGGAGTCCCCGCCGGATAGGTAGCTTTTCCCGCCGTTGACGAAGACGGAGAAAAAATTTATAATCCCCCGGCCTACGCTTAGAACCGAGCGGAGCCGCCGGCCTTTAGCCTACGGCGCCGACATTCATATTCCAAGGAGCCTCGATCATGAAGCGCACGTACCAGCCCAGCAAGACCCGCCGTACCCGCAAGTTCGGCTTCCGCGCCCGCATGGCCACCAAGGGCGGCCGCCTCGTCCTGAAGCGCCGCCGCGCCAAGGGCCGCGCCAAGCTCACGGCCTCCGACGAGAAGAAGCCGTACTAAGGCCGCCCGGATCGGGCGGAGGCCTCGAGATCGCCGGCCTGACCTTCCCCAAGGGGGAGCGGATCCGGACGAGATCCGAGATCGATCGGGTTTTCGCGGGGAATGCGCGCGTGTCCGTCAAGGGCATGCGCCTCCATTACCTGCCGAATTCCCTCCCGGTCACCCGGGTCGTCTTCGTAACGCTTCGCTCCTATCCCGGGGCCGTCGAGCGCAACCGCGCCAGACGGGTGATGCGGGAATGCTGGCGCCTCGGAAAGGCTTCGATCCGGCGCGGTTTCGACGTAGTCGTGGTTCTCTATCCGGGGAACGACGACTACGCGGTTCGCCGGGCGCAGCTTGCGCGCCTCCTCCACCAATCCGGCCTCGCCATCGAAACGACATGAAGCGGCTTCTGGCCCTTCCCCTCCTCTTCCTCATCAAGTTCTATAGGGCGGTGATCTCTCCCTTGAAGCCGCCCTCATGTCGTTTCTATCCCACCTGTTCAGCCTACGCATACGAGGCCATTACGAAATACGGGCCCTTTCGCGGGTCCTGGCTCGCCCTGAAACGCATTGTCCGCTGTCATCCAATGAATCCGGGAGGCTTTGACCCAGTACCATGAGCGACATGTACAACCAAGACAACAAAGGCGACAAGCGCACGCTGATCGCCGTCGTCCTCTCCGTCATCGTCATCACCGCGGGCTTCATGATCCAGGGGACCCTTTTCCCCTCCGCGCCGGCCCCCGCCCCGGCGGCCGCCGCCGCGCCCGCGGCAGCCACGGGCCCCGTCGCCGCGACCGGCACCACGGTGGGTACGCCCGCCGCCCCGGCCGCGGTCGCGCAGGCCTTCGTCGCGACGCCGCCCTCCGGCGCCGGCCAGGCCGCCGGCCAGCCGGTCATCGAGGCGCCCGTCGCCGAGCGCAGCTACACCGTGGAAACCGACCTCCTCAAGGCCGTCTTCACGAACAAGGGCGGCGACCTCGTCTCCCTCAAGCTGAAGCAGCACAAGGACCAGGACGGCGCCGTCGACCTCGTCCTGGCGGGCAAGGAGGGAGCCGAGGGCTTCTCCCTGGCCTTCGGCGGACCCGGCGCGCCCGCGGTGAACGATCTCATGAACGCCCGGATGATCGACGAGAGGACCATCGAGTTCTCCCGCACCTTCCTGGCCAACGTCCCCGGCAAGACCGAAGCGGTGCCCTTCACCCTCAGGAAGGCCTACAACTTCCGGAACGGCGAGTACCTTTTCGGCGTCGCGGTCACCCTCGAGAACTCGCTTAACGAGTATCTGCCCCTGAACCAGGGCGGCTTCGCCTACACGCTTCGCTACGGTCCCCAGATCGGCCCGAACTACAATCACCTTTCCAAGAACTCCGACTACCGCAAGATCGTGACGCTCCAGGAAGGCAAGAAGAAGGCCGAGAATCCGAAGAACGCGCCCTGGAATCCGAAGAGCCAGCCCTCCTGGTCCGCCGTTTCGGGCAAGTACTTCACCTTCATCGCCATCCCCGAGCTCGCCTCCTACACGACGACCTACACCCCGGGCACTTCCGCCGACATCGGTCCGACCACGCGGCTGGAATTCTCCCGGCCCGCGATCGCGGCCAGCCGGCAGACCGACGCTTACTACTTCTACTTCGGTCCCAAGACCGAGGCCCAGCTGGCCAAGTACGAGTACTCCGACAAGAACGCCTTCGGCAAAAGCGGCCTCGGCCTCGTCAACGCGATGGACGGCTCCGGCTTCCTCGGCTGGCTCGAGGTGGCGCTCAAGTTCGCGATGAACCTCTTCTACAAGCTGATCCCCAACTTCGGCGTCGCGATCATCCTCGTCACGCTCCTCGTCAAGGTGATCCTCTTCCCCCTCACCAAGAAGGGCTCCATCTCGACCGCCCGCATGCAGGAACTCCAGCCCCGCATGCAGGAGATCCAGACCAAGTACAAGGCCAATCCGCAGAAGATGAACCAGGAGATGGCGGAATTCTACAAGAAGGAAGGCTACAACCCGATGTCGGGCTGTCTCCCCCTCCTTATCCAGTTCCCCCTCTTCATCGCGATGTACAACCTCTTCAACACGCACTTTGACCTGCGCGGCGCCCTCTTCATCCCGGGCTGGATTCCCGACCTCGCGGCCCCCGAGACGATCTGGAACTTCGCTCCCTTCAAGATCCCCCTCCTCGGCTGGAGCGACCTGCGCCTCCTCCCGATCGTCTATCTCGTGAGCCAGCTCGTGTACGGCAAGTTCACGCAGCAGCCCCAGACGGGCCCCGCCGCCAAGCAGATGAAGTTCATGATGTACGGCATGCCGATCATGTTCTTCTTCATCCTCTACGACGTGCCCTCCGGCCTCCTCGTGTACTGGATCGCCTCCAACCTCCTGACGATCGTCCAGCAGATCGCCATCAACGACATCCTCAAGGCGAGGAAGGCGGCGCAGGCCGGCAAGGACGAGGTGACGCCCCGGCTCCAGAAGGGCGCCAAGTCCGCCAAGGGCGCCAAGCGCTAGGTTGCCGCGCACCGGAAGGACGAGCCCGCCGCCGCGGCGGTCCCGTCCTTCCCCGTTACGACATCCCTCTCCGTAGGAGATTAGATATGGTATATGAATTCGAAGGGAGGACCGAGAAGGAGGCCATCGACGCGGCGGCAGCCGAGCTCGGCCTCGACCGCGACGGCTTCGACGTGGAAATTCTCGAGTCCCAGTCCGGCGGCATCTTCAAGAAGGGCAAGGTCCGGATCCGCGTCCACACGGGCGGCGGCCAGTCCGCGCCCGCTCCCCGACGCGCCCCGTCCTCCGAGCGGCCCCAGGCCGAGCGCAAGGCCGCGCCCCGTCCCGCCGAGGGCGGCGAGGGTGGCGAGGCTGCTCCCGTGGCCGATCCGATGCCCTCCGACGAGTTCGAGGCCAAGGTCCTCGAGTTCACGAAGCGCGTCATCGAGGGGATGGGGTATTCCTGCGAGATCTCCGTCCTCTTCCGCGAGGAGAAGAAGCTCGGCGTCCGGATCGAGAGCGAGCACGCCTCGATCATCATCGGGAAGAAGGGCAAGAACCTCGACGCCCTCCAGCTCCTCGTCAACGTGTACTCCGGCCGCCTGGGGCGCGAGGACACCCGCGTCATCCTGGATTCGGAGAACTACCGCATCCGCCGCGAGGAAGCCCTCGTGCGCCTGGCCTACGAGACCGCGGAGGAGGTTCGCCGCCGCCGCCAGTCCGTCCTTCTCGAGCCGATGAATCCCTTCGAGCGCCGGATCATCCACACGACGCTCAACGACATCGTCGACATCGAGACGAAGAGCGAGGGCGAAGGCCTCTACAAGCAGGTCCGCGTCCACTTCAGGGGCCGCGCCTAGGGCCCGGGGCTTCGGCTCCCACCGAAAAGAAACCTCCCGTCGCGTCCGCGGCGGGAGGTTTTTGTTTGAGGCCGTTACTTCCTTTCGCTATTTTTTGCCGCCGCCCGCGCCGCCGGAGCTTCCGGCGTCGGCCGGAGCCTTGCCTGTCTCGGCCGGCCTGCTTTCCTGCGTCTTGAGCGCGGTCTGCGTGGTCAGCCGTTCCCGCGTGCGGAGAATTTCACCGTCGCAGTCGCTCTTCAGCGCCCGGAACTCGGGGGATCCGGGCTTGATGCCCATCTCCTGGGCCAGGGCTCCCCAGGCCTTACCCTGGGCCTTGCCAAGCCGCTCCATGATCCGCGCGAGGGTCTGGTTCTGGTGCTTGGCGAGGTAGGCGGCGAGATAGGCCTCCTCGGGCTGGAGGCGATACCGCGTGGCGATCCGCGCGAGCTCGCCCTTGGCCAGCCCGAGCCGCGCCTCCAGCTCCGCGTAGAACCTGACCGCGTCGGTCCTGGCGAGGGGGCCAAGTTCCTTGAGCATCGCCTCCAAGGCGGGATCTCCCGCGGGGTAGGCGAAGGTTTGGGCGCCCACGGCCACGATGAGGCTCATGAGCACGAGCGTCGCGAACATCCGTTTCATCAAGCACCTCCTGCCGGGACTTGCCCGGACATGAGCATATACCCGGTGTCCGGCTCCCGGGTTGCGCGGATTTCGCGCCGGTCCGCGGGAAATGCGGCGGGCATGTGTTTATAGTGAAGGTGCGGGTCCTTGATGACAGCGAGGAGGCAGATATGCAGTCAAACAGGCTAGGCCGTCGCCTAGGGTCAGTCGTCGCGGTGGCGGTCGCCGTGGCGTGGGCGCCCCTCGCCGCGCAGGGAACGACCACGGTCCCGCGTCCCGACGTCCGGATCGTCGTGGCGGAGGACGCGCGCCTCCGTAGCGCGGAAAGCGCGACGAGCCGGCAAGTCGCCAAGCTGGAGCAGGGCGACGCCGTCGTGGTCCTCGAGACCGGGAAAAAGACCGACAAGGTGGGCGGCGTTTCCGGGACCTGGCTCCGCGCGCGAACCGCCGCCGAGCTGGAAGGCTGGGTTTTCAGCGCCTGGCTCACCCCGGCCGCCAAGGGCGGCTTCTACATCCAGTCCACCCTCCCGAGCGGCTATGGCTACGACGCCTATCTCGCCCTGGCCCTGCGCAAGGGCGAGCGGGTCCGCGCCGCCGTGGATTTCGAGA
>DAINBW010000075.1:0-9142 GCA_036732745.1 Spirochaetales bacterium
GCCCTTGAGGATGACGGTGAACTCGGTCTGCTCCTCGACCGCGGCGGCGGCGGCGCCGGCGCCGGCGACGGCCACGGGGGCCGCGGCGGTGACGCCGAACTTCTCCTCCATCGCCTTGATGAGGTCGGCGATCTCGGTAATCTTCATCTCGGCGATGGCGTCGAGGATCTGCTCGTTGGTGATGGCTGCCATATTATCTTCTCCTTCGAAAACGGTGGTCGTCCATACGGACGGCGCTGGAAGGCAAACAGGAACGGCAGCTACCGAAGCCTGGATGCCCGAAAGACTGGTCGATCCGCCCCGGGGGCGGGATTAGGCCTGCGCCTCGGCGGCGGGAGCGGGAGCGCCGCCCTCGGCGGCCTTCTTCTCCTGGAGCGCGACGAGGGTGTACACGAGCTTCTGGACCGGGCTCTTGAGGCCGGCCATGAACATAGCGATGAGCTGGTTCCTGCCGGGGAGCTTGGAGAAGGCGTCGATCGCCTTCTGGTCGTAGAACTCCTTGTCCACGAGGCCGCCCTTCACCTTGAGGGGGGCTTCCTTGGCGAACTCGACGAGGATCTTGGCGACCTCGTTGGGCTCGGCCTTGGAGAAGGCGACGGCCGTCGGGCCGAGGAGCACGGGCTCCACGGCCTTCGGGAAGCCGAGCTCCTCGAAGGCGATGCGGGCGAAATTGTTCTTGACGACGTGGAACTCCGCGTTCTTGGCGCGGAGCTGCTTGCGCAGCGCCGAGAGCTGCTCGACCGTGAGGCCGCGGTACTCGGTGAACACGAAATCCTTGGAGGCGCCGATCATCTCCTTGAGCTCGCCGATGGCGGCGGTCTTGGAAGACTGGATCTTGTTTGCTCTCATGGCCATGGGCTTACCTCTCAACCTTCGTCATCGCGACGCGGACGCCGGGACCCATCGTCGAGGTGAGGTAGACGGAAGCGACGAAATCGCCCTTCGCGTCGGCCGGGCGCTTGCGCGCGACCTCGTTGAGGAGCGTGGTGACGTTCTCCGCGATCTGCGCGGGCTCCATGGACACCTTGCCGATGGCGAGGTGGATGATGCTCGACTTGTCGGTGCGGAACTCGGTGCGGCCCTTGCGGAGCTCGGCGACGGCGGCCTTGAGGTCGTGCGTGACCGTGCCGGTCTTCGGGTTGGGCATGAGACCCTTGCGGCCGAGCACCATACCGAGCTTGCCGACGTCCTTCATCATGTCCGGAGTGGCGACCGCGACGTCGAAGTCGAGCCAGCCGCCCTTGATCTTCTCGATGAGGTCGTCGGATCCCACGAAGGCGGCGCCCGCTTCGAGGGCTTCCTTCTCCTTCTCGGGCTTGCAGAAGACCAGGATCTTCTTCTCGCCGCGGAACTGGTGCGGGAGGACGACGGTGTCGCGGACCGACTGGCTCTTCTTGAGGTTGAGCCGGACGTGGACCTCGACGGTCTCGTCGAACTTGGCGTAGTGAGCGTCCTTGACGAGGGCGCAGGCGGCGGGGACCTCGTAGGAGAGCTCCCGGTCGACCTTCTTCGCGGCCTCGTTGTACTTCTTGCCGTGCTTCATGGCCTAGCGCTCCACTTCGACGCCCATGGAACGGGCGGTGCCGGCGATGATCCGCTTCGCGGCCTCGAGATCATTCGCGTTGAGATCGGGCAGCTTCTGCTGGGCGATGGCCTCGAGCTTGGCCTTCGGGAGCGTGCCGACCTTCTGCTTGTGGGGGACGCCGGATCCCTTGTCCAGACCGATCGCCTTCTTGATGAGGACCGCCGCGGGCGGGGTCTTCGTGATGAAGGTGAAGGTCTTGTCCTTGTAAACGGTGATGATGACCGGAATCGTGAGACCCGCCTCCATGCCCTTGGTCCTGTCGTTGAACTGCTGACAGAACTGGGGGGCGGAGACGCCGTGCGGTCCGAGAGCGGGTCCGACGGGGGGGGCAGGAGTTGCCTTCCCGGCGGGGCACTGCAGCTTGACGACCGCGGTGACTACTTTCTTCGCCATCCTTCACTCCTTTCGTGGTGTACCCGGCGCCATATAGGGCCGGGATAGCGTCTCCCTCGGGACCGCCGGCGCCAGGCGCCGAAAATCCGGGAGACTCCCATCTTGCGGAGGTAACACCCCTCTATGAGAAGCGTCGTCCGGGACGCGGGGTCCCGAACGATGCCGCTGTGCTAAAGAACGAGAGGGCGCCCTCGGGCGCCCGGCGCCCGTGCGGCGCCTAGATCTTCTCGACCTGGAGCATGTCGACCTCGACGGGCGTCGCGCGCCCGAAGATGCCGACCATGACCTTGAGCTTGCTCTTCTCGAGATTGACTTCCTCGATCGAACCGGTGAAGGACTCGAAGGGACCCTCGATGATCTTGACCTGCTCGCCCTGCGTGAAGGACTGCCGGTTGCGGGCCCCGCGGTCGCCCTTGATCTCGCCGGCGCGCTGCAGGACGCCGCGGGCCTCCTCGGCCGAGATCGGTTGGGGCTTCTGGCGCTGCGACTGGCCGACGAAACCCGTCACGCCCGTGATCTTCTTGATCTCGGAGCAGGCGGATTTCCAGTTGTCCTCGGGGAGGTCCATCTCGACCAGGATGTAGCCGGGAAGGATCTTGCGGGAAGAGGAACGGCGCTTGCCGTCCTTCACGTCGACGACCTCCTCGCTCGGCACCTTCACGTCGGTGACGACCTCGCGGGAGAGATCTCCGTTCTCGATGAGCATGCGGATCGTACGCTCGATCTTGTTCTCGTAGCCGGAGTAAACGTGGAGAACGTACCAGGCTTTCGCCATGCGCCTTCCCCCGTTACCTGAAGATCAGGTCGATGCCCGCGACGAGAAGGAAGTCGATGAGCCCGAGGACGACGGCCATCACGAGGGTGGAAACCACCACCACCTTGACGGAGGCGATGACGTCATCCTTGCTCGGCCAGACTACCTTCCTGAGCTCGGCATAGCTGTCCTTGAAGAACTGAACAATCTTCTTCACGGCGGCTCCTTGCGCGGCGGTCGATGCGCCCGTTGGGGCGGCCGCCGGCGTCAAAAATAAAAACAGGCCAGGAAGGATTCGAACCCTCAACATCCGGTTTTGGAGACCGGCGCTCTACCATTAGAGCTACTGGCCTAGGCTTGGAAGCTTCGCGTCCGCCGTCGGGCGCACCCGGAGCCACCGAGCCTCGCGAACCCCGCCGTGGCGGAATCCGCGGAACCAACGCGCCCCGGAAGCCCGAAAGAGCCCCGAAAAGCGCGAGAAGTCCGCCGGAAGACCGACGGACAATCCAGTTTACTTTATCTTGGTCTCTTTGTGGAGGGTGTGCTTGCGATCCCACTTGCAGTACTTCATCATTTCGAGCTTTTCCTGCTGGGTCTTGCGGTTCTTGCTGGTGGTATAGTTCCGGCGCTTGCACTCGGTGCAGGCAAGGGCGATGAGTTCGACGGTCTGCTTCTTGGCGGCCATGCTCTATTCCTTTCATCGGAGCCGCGGCACGGCTAAGCCGCCCCGGTCCGGCAATGTGGTAGCGCCCATAGGTCGGACGCCGCGATCGGCGCCGACACGCCGGACAGATTTGCCACAGGGGCAAACGAAACAGCCCTCGAACGGAATCGAACCGTTGACCTTATCCTTACCATGGATATGCTCTGCCAACTGAGCTACAAGGGCGTTTGCGAAGTGCGGCTAGACTATCATCCGACTTTTCTTTTGTCAAGGGCGAGGGGCGCGGCGCCGCGGAAAATCGCCAAAAACGTCGCCGGATGGCGGCCTTGTCCGGTCATTTCCTCCGCCTGCGCGCAAGGCCCCGAAGGAAGCTCGTCGCCACCTCGTCCCGGGACAGGGCCAGCAGCCCGACACCCAGGGCGCCGAACAGGAGGGACTCGGCCACCAGAACGGCGAGCGAGGCCAGGAAGGGCGAAGCCATCGACGAGGCGAGGGCGACCATGCCGGGCCGGAGCAGGTAGACGGGGGCGGCGGCGAGCAGGGAAAAGCCAAGCAGCCGAAGGAAATAGCCACCCGACGCCGCCAGGGCCGCCCGGATGCCCGGCAGGTCCGACCGCAGGAGGGCCAGGGCCAAGAGCAGGGTGTTGACGGCGCTCGAGACCGAAAGGGCCAGGGCGATGCCGGGACCGCCCATCGGCCCGGCCAGGGCCAAGGCCAGGACGCTGTTGACGAAAAAGGCCGCGATGCCCGCCCAGGTGGGGGTTTTCGCGTCCTGCCGGGCGTAAAAGGCGGGCGCCACGACGCGGTTCAGGGCTATGAAGGCCAGCCCCATCATATGGAAGAAGAAGGTCGCCGTCGTCTGGGCCAGCGATTCGGCGCCGAACTCGCCGCGCCGGTAGACGACGGCGACGATGTCCTCGCCGGCCGTCATCGAAAAGAGCGCGACGGGCACCGTGACGAGGAGCATCGTCCGCATCACGCGGTCCAGGCTGCCGGAAAACTCCGACCAATCCCCGGAGCGGGCCGCGGCCGCCAGGCGGGGCAGGATCACCGTGCCGGCGGAGACCGCGAAGACGCCCAGGACGAGCTCGAGGAGGCGCATCGAGTACTGGATGCTCGCCGCGGCCTTCACGCTCGAGGCGATCGAGGTGCAGACGAGGTCGTTGAGCTGGTAGGCCGCCATGCCGAGGATGGTCGGCGCGATGAGGGCCAGGACCTTGCGCATGCCCGGATTGCGGAAGGCCCGCCCGAGTCCGATGAAGCCGAAGCGGAAACCGGCCCGGAGCACCGCGGGAAGCTGGCAGGCGGCTTGGACGAGGCCGCCGACCAGGACGCCCACGGCCATGGACCGGGCGGGATTGCCGGCCAGGCCGCCGATCAGGGCCGGCACCGCGATGAAGCAGAGGTTGAAAAGGATGGGGCCGAGGGCCGAGGGCGTAAAGACGCCGATCGAGTTGAGGATGCCCTGGAAAAGGGCGGCTATCGAGACGAGGCCGAGGAAGGGGAACATGAGCTGGGTGAGGACGACGGTCTCGGCCGGATCGGACTTGAAGAGGAGGGTGACGAGCCAGGGCGTCGCCGCGATGCCGAGGGCGATCGTGGCGGTGACGGAGACGACGAGGACGGTCAGGGTCGCGGAGAGGAATTCCCTCGTCTTCGCGTCGTCCTTCTCCTGCAGGTACCCGGAGAAGGTCGGGATGAAGGCGACGGTGATCGAATTCTCCGCGAAGAGGCGCCGCATGAAGTTCGGGATCTGGAAGGCGACGGTGAAGGCCTCCGCCAGGCTTCCGGTGCCGATGAAGCCGGCCTTGGTCATCTCGCGGACCAGGCCGAGCACCCGCGAGACCAGGGTCAGGAGGGAGAGCTTGCCGCCCTCCTTGAGCATCTTGGAGGGGCCGGAGGCCGCCGCGGCGGGGGCGCTGACTTCGTCGGACATTCGGCTAGGCTATACCGAAGGCGGGGGCGGGGGCAAGATGCCCAGATTATTTGACATCATGGAGATTATGTCCGAAGCTTTCAATCAGATATGCGGACGAATGTCTTTTCGTCCGCGTGAAAGGCGGATTCATGCGTCTTGGCATTCGCGGAAAGATCATCCTCCCGGCCGTTGGCCTCATCGCGGTCACGGTGCTCGCGACCTCCCTCCTGGCCTACTCCCTGCAGGCCAGGACGCTGAACGAACTCATGCGCTCGACGACGGACGCGAAGCTCAAGGAGATATCGGACCGCATCGACCGGCTTGACGCGACCGTCGCCACGCTCAAGGCCTCCTCCGCCGGGAACTACCTCCGCATAGCCCGGGCCGTGGCCCAGGTCGTGGCGGTCAATCCCGCCGTTTTGGCCCCGGAACGGATCACCGCCCTGGCCAAGACGGTCGGCGTCGACGAGATCCACGTCACCGACGAAAAGGGCGTGCTCCGCTGGGGCAACGTCGCCGGGTTCTACGGCTTCGATTTTTCGAGCTCCGAACAAACCAAGCCCTTCCTCCGGATGTTGACCGACCCGAGCTTCGAACTCGCCCAGGACCCCCAGGAACGGGGCGCGGACAAGGTCCTGTTCCAGTACATCAGCGTGCCGCGCCGCGACCGGCCCGGCATCGTTCAGGTCGGCGTGCGGCCCCAGGAACTCCAGGACCTTCTCGCGGGGGCGAGCCTCCAAAGCCTCGTCGAGGGCGTCAAGGTCGGCGCCGACGGCTACGTCTACGTCCTCGATCCCGCGGGCAAGGTGGAAGCCCATACCCTCAAGGAACGCATCGGCCGCGACCTCTCCGCGGAACCCTTCGCCAAGACGATCATCGCGGCGAAGAACGGCAACCTCGAATACGTCTATGACAGCGGGCGCGTCTTCTCTTCATTCGCGGAACGGCAGGGCAAGTTCCTCGTCGCCGCCATTCCGGTGGAGGAGATGACGGGCCGGCTCCGCTACCTCCTTTCGGGGCTCGCCACGGCGGCCCTGCTGGCGGTCGCCGGCTCCATCCTCGTCCTGGCATTCCTGACCGGCAGGATCGCGAAGCCGCTGGTCCGCGGGGTGGAATTCGCCGACGCGCTCAAGGAAGGCCGGCTCGACGCGGAGCTCGACGTGCGCCGCAACGACGAGACCGGCCGCCTCGCGGAAGCCCTGCGCGCGATGCTCGTTTCCCTGCGCTCCGTCGTCGGCGACGTGCAAGGCTCGGCGGGCGACCTGGCCGCCAAGAGCCGGAGCCTTTCCGCGTCGAGCCAGGAGCTCTCGGAGGGCGCGACGGAACAGGCCGCCTCCATGGAGGAGGTCAGCGCCTCCCTCGAGGAGATGGGGGCGAACATCCGCCAGAACGCGGAGAACGCCGACCGCGCCAAGGCCATCGCGGAGCGCATCTCCGTCGACGCGAAGACGGGCGGCTCGGCCGTCCGCGAGATGGTCGGCGCGATGCGGACCATCGTCGAGAAGACGACCATAATCGAGGAGATCGCGCGGCAGACCAATCTCCTGGCCCTCAACGCCGCCATCGAGGCGGCGCGCGCGGGCGAGGCGGGCAAGGGCTTCGCCGTGGTGGCGAGCGAGGTAAGGAAGCTCGCGGAACGGAGCCAATCCGCCGCCGGCGAGATCAACACGGTCTCGGGCGCCTCCCTTGAAAAGGCCGTCGCGGCGGGAGCGAGCATCGATACGCTGGTGCCGGCCATCGCCTCCTCCACCGACCTCGTCCAGGACATCGCCGCCGCCAGCGCCGAACAGGATTCCGGCGTCCGGCAGATCAGCACCGCCGTCCTCCAGCTCGACAAGGTGGTGCAGCGCAACGCCGGCAGCGCGGCCGAGCTCGTCGGCATGGCGGCGGAACTCGCCGACATCGCCGAGCGCCTCGTCGCCTCCGTCGGCTACTTCCGGCTCGATTCGGGCGGGGCCGCGGCCGGCGGGTTGGCGGCCGGCGGGACCGGCCGCGGGGAGGCGGGGAAAGCCCTCGCGGTCCTCGACCAGGAGGCCCCGGAAGCGCTATAACAGGGCATGCCCATACGACTCATCGCCCTCGACCTCGACGACACCCTCCTCCGGGAGGACCTGACCATTTCGCAAGCCAACATCGAAGCCCTTCGCGCCGCCCACCGCGGCGGCGCGAAGATCGTCCTCGCCTCCGGCCGCAACATCCACAGCATGCGGGCCTACGCCCACGCCCTCGGCCTCGAGGGGCCGGACGACTTCCTGATCTGCTCGAACGGCGCGGAAATCGTGGAAACGGCGACCGGCAGGCGCCTCTACGAACGGCGCATGGCCCCGGAACTCTGCCGAGAGGTCGCCGCCGCCCTCGCCGAGCGCGGCTTCCCCTGGCAGGTCTACGAGGGGGGCCGCATCCTCGCGAGCGGCCGCAACCCCTGGACCGAGGAGGACACGCGCCTCACGGGCCAGCCCAACGTCCTCATCGAGGACTTCGAAAGCGTGTTCGCCCGCGGCCAGGTCAAGTACGTCGTGCCCGGCGAACCCTCCCTCATCGCCGGCCTCCGCGAGGAGTTCGCCGCCCGCTTCGCCGGCCGCGCCGAGATCCTCATCTCCAAGCCCTACTTCATGGAGGTCTTGGCCGAGGGCGTGGACAAGGGCGAGGCGCTCAAGCATCTCGCCGGCCTCCTCGGCATCCCGCTCGCGGAGACCCTGGCCGCCGGCGACGCGATGAACGACCTCGGCATGCTCAGGGCGGCCGGCCTCGGCTGCGCGCCCTCGAACGCGATCCCCGCGGCCAAGGAGGCGGCCCGCCACGTCTCGGCCCTGAGCCACGAGGAGGACTTCGTCGCCGATCTCGTCAGGCGCTTCGTTCTCGGCGCGGAGGCGTAAGGAATTATCCGCCCCGGGCCGGCGAGGCCGTCGTTTACTTCCGCTCCCTTTTCGCCGACAATGATGAGGGAGGGTAGCACCCATGAAGCGTCTCGCCGTACTCCTCGCCCTGACCCTCGCCGCCGCGGCGGCCGCCTGGACCGAGGTCGAATTCCTCGGCCTCGATCTCGGGAAGGACGACCGCCTCCTCTTCGCCGCCCGCGCCGGGCTTCCCGGCGGCGGCTCCTATGACAGCCTCTTTTCCGCCGAGCTCGGCTCGGGCATCGTCGAACAGCTCACCGTCTATCCGGAACACGTCACCCTGGTCGACGGCGGTCGCCGCCTCCAGGTCCAGAATCGTTTCGGCCTCTTCCGCACCGACGCCTCGCTCGCCAACCTCGCGCCGATCCAAGGCTATCCGGCCTTCGCGCGCGGCGCGGCCATTCCCGCGGGCCGGCTCCTCCCCGCCTCGCCGAGCCCCGACGGGACTTACGTCCTCTCGGCCGAGCCGATCTCTCCCGCCTACTGCCGCCTCGTCCTCCTCGAGTCCTCCACCGGCCAGGTGACGACCGTCGCCGAGGGCCTCGAATACTCCGTGGAAACCTTCCCCGCGCGCTGGTCGGACGATTCCCGCTACTTCGTCTACGCCAAGCGCGGCGCCCTCCATTACTACAGCGTGGAACAGCTCGCGGGCAGGCGGGTCCTCGACGAGGAGTACCGTCGCGTCGGCGAGGGCCCCATCGGCTCGGTGCGCTGGAGCCGGGACGGAAGCCTTTACTACCTGCGCGGCTCCTCCCTCTACCGCATCCTCCCCGCGGAGTTCTTCACCCAGGCCCTCTACCGCGGGCTCGCGGGGATGGGCGTCCTGGCGGGCAAGACCCCCTTCACCTACGACCCGAGCTTCGACGACTTTTGGGTCTCCTCCGACGGCTCGCGGATCATCCTGTCCAAGGGCGGCCGGAACCTCTTCCTC
>DAINBW010000076.1:0-5671 GCA_036732745.1 Spirochaetales bacterium
GGAAACGGGGGCTTCGTACTCGAGCCCGGCGCCCTGCCGCCCTCCTTGGGCGGCGGCGACGCCCACCGGGAAAACGCCCTGCGGCGCTTCGAGATCGTCGCCCTCGGAAGCTTTCCCTTCACCCTGTTCTATACCGGCTTGGGCTTCGACACCGCCGGCTACGTCGACAGCGGCTTTGACGCCGCCTACGCGCCCTGGCCCTTCAAGAACGAGCGTTCGGTCGCCTTGACGAGCTCGGAACGGCTCACGCGCCTCGGCGTGGCCGCCGGCGCCTCGCTGGTCATAGCGGGCATCGATGCCCTGATCCGCGGCATCGAGCTGCGCAGAGCCGCGGAAGCCTCGCGGCGCCTTCTGGAACCGGGTTTCTCCGGCGACTCTCGCGGGAGCGAACTTGACAGCGGCGGGGGGCCGCACTAGTATGACAAATCGGTTGCGACGAAAATGATGAAAACCCTGATCGTCTACGAAGACGGCCGGTCCGAGCTCGAGCGGACGGCCAAGAACATCGCGGAGCGGCTCGACCCCGCGCGGTATGAGGTGCGCGTCCGCGCCGCCTCCGCCGTCACCATACCCGAGCTCCTCGCGGCGAGGTTCTACCTCTTCGGGGCCGACGAGTCCTCGAGCCCCGCCTATGCGGAGATCGCCCGCGTCGTCGCGGGCGTGAACCTCGCGGGCAGGAAGGCGGCCTACTTCGGCTCCACCGGGGCCGCCGTGGCCTGGCTCAAGGGAATAGTCGCCGACGCAGACCTCGCCGCGGCAGGAGCCGACCTCGTCGGTCCGCGGCCGGAACCCACCGCCCTCGCGGCGTGGCTCCGCAGCATCGCCTGAACTACGTTCACAAGAGGAACCCATGGCCGAAGGCTTCAATCTCGACGACGCCATCCGGAAGGTGCCGGATTTCCCCAAGCCGGGGATACTTTTCTATGACATCACGAGCGTGCTGGCCAATCCGGACGCTTTCCGCTATTGCGTGGATTCGATGGTCAAGCTCTACAAGGGCGAGCGCCTCGCCGCCGTCGCCGCCGTGGAGTCCCGGGGTTTCCTGTTCGCCGCCCCCCTTTGCGAGCGGCTCGGCATTCCCCTCGTCCTCGTCCGCAAGAAGGGCAAGCTCCCGGGCAAGACCATCGGCAAGCGCTACGAGCTCGAGTACGGCGAGGCCGAGATAGAGATGCACGCCGCCGACATCCCCCAGGGCGGCAAGGTCCTCATCGTGGACGATCTCATCGCGACGGGCGGCACCGTCCGCGCCGCCGCGGACCTCCTCAAGGAGGGCGGAGCCCTGCCCATCGGCGTCTTCGCCGTGATCGGCCTGCCCTTCCTCGACTACGCGGCGGCGGTGGGCGACCTCCCCGTCCGCACCCTCATCGAATACTACGGGGAATGAGCCACTTGAGGCTCCGCCGTCCCCCGCCCCGCGCCCGATGCCCGTCGCGGGGGCGCGGCGAACCTCTCTTCCTCGACATCGCCACTCTCTAAGCTAAGGAGCTCCTCATGCTGAAAGCGCTCGAGCGGAATCCTCGTTGGCAGGGCCGCCGCGGTCCCGTCGTCCTCGTCATCATGGACGGCGTCGGCTACGGCCAGTACGCGGAAGGCGACGCCGTCGCCGACTCCAAGATGAACCATTTCAGGGCGATGGAGGCCGCGAGCGCCCATACCCGCCTCAAGGCCCACGGCAAGGCCGTGGGGCTCCCCTCCGACGAGGACATGGGCAATTCCGAGGTCGGCCACAACGCGATCGGCTGCGGCCGGGTTTACGCCCAGGGCGCCAAGCTCGTGACGGGCTCCATCGCGACGGGTGCGATGTTCGAAGGCGAAACCTGGAAGAAGCTCGTCGCCAACGTCAAGAAAACCGGCGGCGCCCTGCACTTCATCGGCCTCTTCTCCGACGGCAATGTCCACTCCCACATCGACCACCTCAAGGCCATGCTGGAGCGCGCCGCCGCGGAGGGCGTCGGAAAGGCCCGGGTCCATCCCCTCCTCGACGGCCGCGACGTCGGCGAGCAGAGCGCCCTGGAGTACATCGAGCCCTTCGAGGCCTTCCTCGCCGGCCTCAAGGCCAAGGGCGCCGATTTCCGCATCGCCTCCGGCGGCGGCCGCCAGTACGTCACGATGGACCGCTACGGCGCCAACTGGGACCAGGTCCGGCGCGGCTGGGAGACCCACGTCCTCGGCAAGGGCCGCCAGTTCGCGAGCGCCGCGGCCGCCGTGCGCGCCTATCGCGCGGAAAAGCCGAACATCATCGACCAGGACCTCGCCGAATTCGTCGTCGTCGAGGGCGAGCCCGGTACCGCCGCCGCCAAGCCCGTCGGCACGATCGAGGACGGCGATTCCGTCGTCTACTTCAACTTCCGGGGCGACCGCGCCCTCGAATTCACCGCCGCGATGGAGCAGGAGGATTTCGACAAGTTCGACCGCGTCCGCCGCCCCCGCGTCGAATACGCCGGCATGATGGAATACGACGGCGACCTCCACGTGCCCGCCCAGTACCTCGTGGAGCCGCCCTCGATCGAGCGCACCCTCGGCGAGTACCTCGCCGCGACCGGCGTCCGCCAGCTCGCCATCTCCGAAACCCAGAAATACGGCCACGTGACCTACTTCTTCAACGGGAACCGCACCGGCAAGTTCTCGGAGGCCCTGGAGGACTACGTCGAGGTGCCGAGCGACCGCGTGCCCTTCGAGCAGCGGCCCTGGATGAAGTGCGCCGAGATCACCGACAAGGTCATCGAGGCGATCGAAGGCGGCAAGTACGGCTTCATCCGCCTCAATTACCCCAACGGCGACATGGTCGGGCATACGGGCAACTACCAGGCCGTCGTCTGCGGCGTCGAGGGCATGGACATCCAGCTCGGCCGCCTCCGCCACGCGGTGGAAAAGGCCGGCGGCGTCATGATCCTCACCGCCGATCACGGCAATTCCGACGACATGTACGAGCATGACAAGAAGACCGGCGCGGTCCAGCGGAAGCCCGACGGCACGCCCAGGGCCAAGACGAGCCATTCGCTCAATCCAGTTCCCTGCGTGATCTTCGATCCCGAGGCGAAGGGTGAATACGCGAAGGAGCTCAAGGAGGGGCTCGGCATCTCCTCCCTCGCGGCCACCGTCGCGGAGCTGCTCGGCTACGTGGCGCCCGCCGATTACGATCCTTCCGTTCTCAAGCGCTAAAAGATCGAGGCGCCTCCCCGTCCCGCCCCCCAGCGAGGGCCGGGACGGGGCCGACGGCGCGAAAGGAACAACGATGATCGAGGTCGAGCTCAAGGCGCGTCTCGCCAATCCCGAAGGGGTCGAGGCGCGCGTCGCTTCCTTCTCCCGTCTCGTGGGTCCTTTCGATAAATTCGACGCCTATTGGCACGGTTCCGACTGGCGCCTCCAGCGCGGCAAGAAGGGCTTCCGCGTCCGTTCCGACGGCGGCAAGACCTGCGTCACCTTCAAGACCAAGCGCTGCGAGGGCGGCGTCGAAATCAACCAGGAGCGGGAGTTCGAAGTCTCCGACCTCGATTCCTTCGTGGAGCTCGCCCTGCGCCTCGGCTGCGAGCCCTTCTACAAGAAACGCAAGACGGGACGCCGCTACGAGGTGGAATCGCCGGCCGGCGGCCTCCCGATCACGATCGAGATCCTCGAGGTGGAGGGACTCGGCCCCTTCATCGAGATAGAAGCCCTCCTCGCCGACGAGGAACCCTCCGCCGTCGCGCTCGCCCAGGGCGAGATCCGCGGCCTCCTGGCCCGCGCCGGCGTTCCCCCGGAGGCCATCGAGAGCCGCTATTACTCCGAGCTCCTCCTCGCCGCCGGACTGATCCAGCCGGCTACCTGAACTATTTTCGCCGTCGCGTTGAAGACCCTCCCCGCCGGTACTATACTAAAAGTGTCAGCTATGTTTGTGCGTCCCCTGGTCATCCATTAGAGCGGGACGGCCCACGGAAGAGCCGAAGCCCGAAGGGAGGTTCCTATGGCAACGCGGCGGCTCATGAGAATGCTCGAACAGAATCATGTCGGCTTCCGCCTTTCGACGCATCGCGTCGCCTTCTCGGCGATGCGGACGGCCGAGGAGGCCCACGTGAAGGGCGCGGAAATGGCGAAGAGCGTCGCGCTCATGGTGGATGGGATGCCCGTTCTCGCCGTGCTGCCCGCGACGATGAACGTCTCCTTCAAGCGCATGAAGGAGTTGATGGGCGCCAAGAGGATCTCCCTCGTCGACGAGCGGATGCTTGACGAATACTTCCCCGACTGCGAGCTCGGCGCCATGCCGGCCGTCGGCACGATGTACCGGATGCCGGTCGTCGCCGATCGGGAGCTCGAGTATGACGAGCGCATCTCCTTCAACGCGGGGACGCACAAGGAAATCGTGACGATGGCCTTCAACGATTGGAAGCGCCTGACGCATCCGCGCTTCGCCGACATCCACCGCTCCTCGATGGGAGAGCTGACGATCTAAAGCCGACCCGGATTCGGATACCCGCGTTTTCCGCCCCGCCGGCGCCCGCCGAACGGTGTATACTGGCGCGGGCGGCCGGCGGCTCATCGCCGTCGGAGCCGCGCGCAATCTCGGGACAAGGGGCGGAACATGCCAGTCGGCGCAAGGGTAGGAGACGCGGGAATCCGGATCGGCGAGTTGCCTTCGGGCCCGCTGGGCACGATCGGCGACGTGCCCGGCGTGCGGGTGGGGCACGCCACCATCGACGAAGGGAACGCCAGGACGGGCGTCACCGTCCTCATGCCGAGCGGCGGCGACATCTTCGAACGGAAATTCGAGGCCGCCTCGCACGTGCTGAACGGTTTCGGCAAGACGGCGGGACTCGTCCAGATCGACGAGCTCGGCACGCTCGAATCGCCCATCGCGCTCACGAACACCTTGAGTGTCGGCGTCGTCTCCGACGCGCTCGTGGAATACGCGCTTGAAGGGGACCGGCGCCGCGGCGGCGGGCTGACCTCGGTCAATCCGGTGGTCTGCGAGTGCAACGACTCCTACCTGAACGACATCCGGAGCCGCTTCGTGCGCAAGGAGCACGTCTTCAAGGCGATCGCCGCGGCCTCCGCGGATTTCGAGGAGGGCGGCGTCGGGGCGGGCACGGGGATGTCCTGCCACGGGCTCAAGGGCGGCATCGGCTCGGCCTCGCGCATCCTCGCCTTCGACGACGGCGAGCATGTCCTCGGAATGCTGGTCCTCTCGAACCACGGCCTCCTCCCCGACCTGCGCGTCGCGGGGCGGGATGTCGGCGGGGAGCTGGCCGCGAAGCTGGGCGCGCAAAGCGCCCTCGAGCGCGGCTCCTGCATCTCGATCATCGCGACCGACCTGCCCTTGTCGAGCAGGCAGCTCGGGAGGCTCTGTCGGCGCGTTGGCGTCGGGCTCGCGCGGCTCGGCTCCTATCTCGGACACGGGAGCGGCGAGATCGCGATCGCTTTTTCCACGGCCAACCCGGTGCCGAACGAAGCCGCCGCGGATTACAGGGAATGCCGCTACCTCAACGAAAACAGGCTGGACCGCGTCTTCCGGGCCGTGGCCGAATGCGCGGAGGAGAGCGTCCTCAATTCGATGCTTGCCGCCCGCAGGACGGTCGGTTTCATGGGGCGCACCCGGGAGTCCCTGGCGGATTGGCTTCCCCTCCGCCCATCCTGAAGCGCCCCGATTGCTCGGGACGGCGCTTCGGTTCGATCCCCTCATCGCCCCAATTAAAAA
>DAINBW010000076.1:5771-9135 GCA_036732745.1 Spirochaetales bacterium
CCCGATTGCTCGGGACGGCGCTTCGGTTCGATCCCCTCATCGCCCCAATTAAAAAAGGCCGCCGCTTTCGCGACGGCCTTTTTGGGCGCTGAGGGGATCGAACCCCCGACCTACTCGGTGTAAACGAGCCGCTCTAACCAGCTGGGCTAAGCGCCCCCGTTTTTTCGACCGGGCGCGGACTCCCGGAAGGCTTTTTGGAGGCTAACACGACGCCCGTCGGGGGGTCAAGCGGGACGGGAGCTCAGCGCCGGGCCAGGGCGGGGACGGGCTCGTCGAGCGGGGCGGTCTTGGGATTGCGGAAGACCGTGTCGCAGCGACCGGTGTGCATCTGCCAGTTGTACCAGAGGATGTAGACGAAACCGAGGGCGGCGTTCGCGATTCCCCAGTAGTTGGCGAGGACCGGATTGGCCCAGTGGGAGGAGTCCATGCCGGGGAGGACGTCGAAGCAGCCGAGCTGGAGGACGAAGAGGGCGAGGGTGTAGACCCGGCCCATGATGTAGAGATCGGAGCGGCGGACGAGCGAATAGAACTCCGCGGCCAGGAGGATGGCGAGGCCGCCGGCGAACTCGTCGGGGATGCTGCCGAAGAGGAAGCAGGCGTTCCAGGTCGTGTAGAGGAAGCACCAGCCCATCGGGAAGTCGGCGATGAGGTCGCCCCGCTCGCGGCGGTCGAAGCGCCAGAACTTGGGCGCGAAGGGGATGGTGAGGTTCAGCGCGAAGCCGGCTATCGCGTTGCCGCGGAAGCCGAGCTGCCAGTCGCGCAGGGCGGCCTCGGTGATGTTGAGGAAGAGCATGCCGTAGAAGAACCAGAGCAGCCACTCGCCCCTGAGGAAGTCCCAGACCTTGCCCTTCCGGTTTTCGAAGTTCGCGATGCGCACGAAGTTGAGGAGGGCGGTCGGGAGGAGGACGGAGAGGATCTTGGCCCACTCGAACCAGCTGTCGCGGTGCGCCGCCCAGAGGGGGAAGGTGAAGAGCGACAGGACGATGAAGACCGCGGCGACCTTCATTTTCCGGCGGAAGAGCTCGGTGACGCCGAGCGTGGCGGCGGCGTAGAGCACGATCGAGCCGATCAGTATCCAGTCTTTGGTGGCCATCGCGGGACACTCCCTTGGTTTGATCCGGCCCTTGACGGGCCGTGTCCGACGCGCCCGCCAGGGGCCGTCGCGCGCCGGCGGCCGCGCGTCCCCGGGGAGGCGCGCGGCCGCGGCGCTATCGTTTTCCGCCGAGGAGCTTGACGCTCTTCGTGATGAGCGCCATCAATCCGGCGGTGGCGAAGGAGATGACCGCCGCGATCGCGTAACTTCCGAGGGCAATATCCATTCCCTTCATCGCAGGGCTCCTTCCCGCTTGATCCTGGCGAGGACGTCGTCCTCGCGGAGGAGGTCGCCGCGCTTGACGAGGATCTCCTCGATGACGCCCTCCACGGGGCTGTTGATCGGGGTCTCCATCTTCATCGATTCGACGACGAGGACCGATTCTCCGGCGCGCACGCGCTCGCCGGCTTCCTTGTATATCCTGAGGACGAGTCCCGCGCAAGGGGCGACGAGGCCCGCCGTGCGCCTGCCGCCCGCCTCGACGAGGCGCGCCTCGGTGGCGTGGGAGACGGTGCGCTCGCTGCCGTGGGCGATGACGCTGAGGCGGAAGAGGGGCGCGCCCGCGTCGACCTGCTCCCCGAGGTGGACGAAGACCTCCTGGGCGATTCCCGAGTGGCTCGAGTTGACCGGCACCTCGACGCCCATCGCGTCGATGACGAGGACGGTCTCGCCGACGGCGATCTTGTCGCCGGGCTTCTTGTAGAGGCGGATCACGATGCCCGAGAAAGCCGAGTCGACGGCCACCGTCTCGGCGACGGCCGGGAGCTCCGCGCCGCGGGGAAGGACCGCGGTCCTCGCGAGGGCGGCGGCGTCGATGCCTTCGGACACGGAGAAGTTGTACGAAACGCCGTTGACGATCGCCGAGCCGCCGGAGAACTTGACGCCGTAGGAGCGGTTGTTGATCGTGACCGTGACGGAGTCGGGCGCGTCGCCCCGCGGCGCGGCGGCGGCGGTCCCGGCCTCCTCGCCCTGGCGCTTGCGCACCATCGGCCTCGCCTTGCCCTCGAGGTAGAGGAGGCCCTTGTCCTGGCACTCCGCGGCGATGAAGAGGTTCTCGTCGGTGACGGCGATGCCGGCCGCCTCGAGGCGGGCGCGGGCCGCCGGGAGTCCCTTGCGCGGGTCGCGGTCGTTGATGGCGAGGGGGCTCGCCGAGGCGGGCGGCAGGTTGAGCTGGGCGACGGCGAGGCGCTTGACCTCGGCGTCGGGCTCCGCGGGCGTCTTGCCGAAGTAGCCGAGCACGAGCTTGCCGTAGCCCTCCGCGATGCGGTTCCAAGGGCCGTACATCACGTTGTTGAAGGCCTGCTGGAAGTAGAACTGGCTCACCGGCGTCACCGAGCAGCCGAGGCCGCCCTTGACGATGGCCTCTCCCATCGCCTTGACGACCTCGCGGTAGCGGTGGAGCAGGCCGTTGTCGCGGAGCATCTGCGTGTTCGAAGTGAGGGCGCCGCCCGGCATCGGAAAAAAGGAGACGAGGGGGTCGACGCGCGTCGCCTCCGGCGGGAGGAAGTAATCCTTGAGGGCGTCCTTGAAGAGCTCCTCCAGGGCGATGATCTTGTGCGGATCGATGCCGAGGTCGTACTCGCCGCCGCGGAGCGCGTGCCACAAGGAGAGCAGGTCGGGCTGGCAGGTGCCGCCCGAGCAGGGAGCGAGGGACAGGTCGACCTGATCGACGCCGGCCTCGATCGCGGCCATGCAGGCCTCGACGCCGAGGCCCGCGGAGTCGTGGCCGTGGAAGACGATGCGCGCCTTGGACCCGAGGAGCTTGCGGGCGCCCTTGACCGCCTCGTGGACCGTCCTGGGCGTGCAGGTGCCGGCGGGATCCTTGAAGCAGAGCGAGTCGAAGCCGATGCCCTCGTCGAGGAGCCTTCGGAGCACCTCGAGGTAGAACTCCGCCCCGTGGTGGGCGGGGCTGTCCGGCGGCAGCTCCATCATCGCGATCGCGAGTTCGTGCTTGAGGCCGGCCTCGCGGATGCAGGCGCCCGAGTAGCGGAGATTGTCGATGTCGTTGAGCGCGTCGAAGTTGCGCACTATGTCGATCCCGTGCTTCTTGAAGAGGGACGCGTGGAGCTTGATGACGTCCGAGCCCTGGCCCTCGAGGCCGACGAGGTTGATGCCGCGCGAAAGGCTCTGGAGCCGCGCGTTCACCGTTCGCCGCGTCACGCTCACCTCGGACGTCGGCGCGCGCGGTCCGCACCACGGACACATCGACCTCGCTCAACCCGCAGAGGTGCTCGGGACGTAGGTGAGCACCGTACCCGGTGCGTGTTACGT
>DAINBW010000077.1:0-8990 GCA_036732745.1 Spirochaetales bacterium
GAAGGCCGCGCCGCGGAGGAGGCCGAAGAAGCCGCGGAGCTGGCGCTCGCTGTCCACGCGCGCCGCGACGCGGCGGGCCAGGAAGTCCCGGTCCTCGGCGCCGAGCGCGTCGAGGTCGGCGTAGAAGGGCCGGAGCGATTCGTAGGCGGCCGCGGGCTTGCCCCGCAGGGAACGGTAGGCTGCGGGCCCCAGGAAGGGCAGGATGAGCGGAACCATCGCCCGCGGCAGGGAGCGCGGCGCCGGCAGTCCCCCGTCGAGGAGAACGAGGCCGCGCACGCGCTCGGGGGCGCGGAAGGCGACAAGCTCGGCGACCACGGCGCCGAAGGAGTTCCCGACCAGGACGGCCTCGCCGAGGCCGGCCGCGTCCATCGTGTCGAGCACGAGGTCGGCGGCGGCCAGGATGCCGGAATCGAAGCCGGCGGGGTCGCTGGGCAGGCTCCGCCCGAAGCCGGGAAGGTCCGGCGCCACGAGGCGGAATCGGGACGAGAGGAGGGGGAAGAGATGCCGCCAGGTGTCGGCCTCGTCGCCGAGCCCGTGGATGAGGACCAGCGCCGGCTTGCCGGAACCCTCGGCCGCCTCGCCGGGCCGCCCGGGCTCGCCGGCCCCGGCCTGGTCGGCGGGAAGGGGCGGCTCCGGCGAGCCGCGCCGCGACGAATCAAAGTAGAAGATCTCGAGGGCGCCCCTGATGGGAAAGGCGCGGGTGCCGTGGGGCTCGAGCCCCGGCCAAGGGTGCATGCCGTCCGCGTCGGGACTCGTCAGGGTGCTTTTCACGGCGGCGGTCAGTCCCCGGCCCGGGTGACGGAGGAGGCCCCGCTCGTTCCGACGGAGAAGCGCGGCTTGCCGAAATAGCGGACGGTGGAGGCGCCGCTCGCCGAGCCTTCGAGCCGGTCGCTCGCGCGGATCGTGACCGAGCTCGCGCCGGAAATTCCGAGGCGGGACACCGCGGTCGCGAGCCGATCGCCCTCGAGGCGCGAGGCGCCCGAGAGCTTGACGACCGCTTCCCCGGCCCGGCCTGAAAGCGCTGTCCTGCCGCCGCCCGAGACGTCGATCTCGAGCTCGTCGTAGTCGATGGCGCCGGAAAGAGAGCTCGCCCCGCTGGAGGAATATTCGAGGCGGTCGCCGGAGAAGGCGTCGACGAGCTCGGCCTCGGCCGCGCCCGAAAGGGAGATCCCCTCGAGCGAGGGAAGCGTCACCTCGACGACGAGCTTGGTGAGGTGGTTGACCGTGGTGAAGTTCTTGAAGCCCAGGACCAGGGTCCCGCGCTCGACGCGCGACTCGTAGGCGCCCTGGAGGTTTTCGTCGAGGGTCACCCTGACGGAGTGGGTGGGACCGCGGCGGAGGCGCAGGGAACCGACGCCGGACATGTCGACGGCGGAAAAGCCCGTGGCTTTCCGGGTTTCGGTCGTGAGCGCGCCGTTGCCGGACAGCGCGTGCCCGAAGGCGAAGGCGGAAAAGGCGGCGACGGCGAGGATGAGGGGTGTCAGGATGGAACGTTTCATGGCGGCTCCTTGGGACAAGCGAGCTCGAACGCCGGGCTTCCGCTCCGCGAGGCGATCCGGGAGCCCTGGCGGGCCGTCCCCCTCGCCTTCCGAGCGCCGACCGCCCCGAAACTCGGGCGCGGCCGGGTGCTTTCGCTCCGACGACTCGTTTAATATATCGCCTTCCGGTCGGAAAGGCAAAAAGAAGACCGCCTTTTTCAAGGCGGCCTTCGGATGGCGAGGGTTCGGGAAACAGGCCGGGGCTTCAGGTTCCCGCGTGGGCCTTCATCCAGAGATTGAGCATCTTGAGGGCGGTGTCCGCCGCGCGGAAGGTCGGGACGCCGCGGCGCACCAGCTCGTGGACGAGGGGATCGTAGAGGTCGCCCGCGTCGACGACGGCCACCCAGGGCTTGTCGGTGGAGTCCATGAGGCGTCCGTAGCGCCCGGCGAGCGAGTCGTCGCGCGTCACGTCCTCCGAATGGACCCCGGGGTCGGCCCCGAGCGTGTTCATCGTCGCCGTGAAGGGCACGACGCCGACCAGGCCGCAGTCGACGTTCGGATCCTCGATCACGGCGCGGAAGGTCTCGTCGTAGGCGACGTCGCCCGCCATCGGCGTGAGGTCGATCGGATTGTGCACGTCGACGATCTCGTGGATCCGGGCGCTCGAGAAGATCTTCTCGAGGCGCGGCCCCGTTTCGGGGGCGAAGGCGGCCAGCTCCAGGGCGCCCAGGTTGTCCGCCACGGCCACGCACTCGAAGCCGGCGTTGGAGACGGCGCCGAGGCGCCTGCCCGAGGCCTTCTTCTTGCTGAGGAGGGCGAAGGTCGTGAGCGCGTCGTCGAACTCGTCGAGGCCCTCGGCGACGATGACGCCCGCCTGGTGGAGGAGGGCGCGCGTGACCGGGTAGTCCCCGGCGATGCTCGCCGTGTGGCTCGCGCTCGCGGCGGCGCCCGCGGCCGTCCGGCCGGCGCGGTAGAAGACCACGCTGCGGCCCGACTCGACGATGCGCCGGCAGGCCCGCAGGGTCTTCTCGCCGTCCAGGGGCTTGAAACCCTCGACGTAGACCGCGTAGAGCTCGATCTCGCGGTCCTCCGCCAGGCGCTCGAGGTAGTCGCCGATCGTCACGTCCATCTGGTTGCCGCAGGTGATGACGTACTTCGGGTTGAGGTGCGGGTGCTTGGAGACGCGGCTGATGCCGAAGGCGCCCGACTGCGAGATGACGGCGACCGGGGCCACCGCGGCCTTGGGCATGGGCAGCTTGTGCTCGGGAATGAAAAGCGTGTTGTACTTGCCGGGCACGGAGCGGACGCCGAGGCAGTTGCCGCCGTTGAGGAGGGGGCCGCCGCCGGGAGCGTTGCGCGACTTCGCGATGGCCGCGTTCATGCGCGCCACGATGCCCTCGGTGCCGGACTTTTCCTCCAGGCCGCCGGGGATGACGATGACCGACTCCGCCTTGCCGAGCTCCGCCACCTCCGCGATCGTCTCCGCGGCGTGGGCCGCGGGGATCACGAGGACGAAGAGGTCCACGCGCTCGGGCAGGGAGGCGACGTCCGGCACGCAGGCGCAGCCGTCGATCTCCGAGAGGCCGGGCTTCACGACGTAGAGCCGCTTCCGCTCGAAGCCGTTCTCTATGAGGTTCTTGAGGATTATGCGGCCGTTGTTCATGCCCTTCTCGGAGACGCCGACGATGGCGGCGCTCGCGGGATGGAGGAGCTTGTCGATCTTGGCCACGGGCCGCGCGGCCTGGCGGCGGTTCACGACGCGGCCGGCGGGGTCCAGGACGAGGTCGCCCGAGAGGTTCTCGCCGACCTTCACGAGGGCGTCGAGGGCGACGAGGCGCGCGGCCGCGCCCGGGGCGGCGCCCTTGGCCACGACGAAGGGATTCACCTCGAACTCCACGACGCCGATCGCCGCCAGGAGGGGCGCCGCGTCCAGGAAGGCGCACACCGCGTCCACGATGCGCGCCTCGTCGATGGCGGGCTTGGTGTTCCGGAGGCCGCCGGCGACGAGGGTCCGCACCGCGTTGCCGCGGAGCTCCCGCTCCACGAGGGCGCGGGTCGCCGTGGCCGGGGAGAAGAAGACGTTGGCCGCCCCCTCCTTGAAGACCTTGGCGAGGTACTCGGTGTAGATGCCGCCGGGACCGAAGGAGACGATGGGGCCGAAATCCTTGGCGAAGCGGTAGCCCACGATCATCTCGTGCCCGAGCTTGGGCTCGTAGGGGACGAACTCGTTCACCGTGTAGCCGTCGACGCGCTCCTTGGTGAACTTCGCCTCCATGCCGCGCATCGCGTCCAGGATCGCCTTGGGGTCGTTCGGAACGATGGCGACGCCGCCCACCTCGGTCTTGTGCAGGATCTCGGGGCTGATGACCTTGACGACCGCCCGCTCGCCGGGAAAGGCCGCCTCGGGGTCGGCCAGGAGGGCCGCCGCCTCGGCGGAGCCCTTCACGAAATGGTTGCGCGGCGCCTCGAGCCCCATCGCGTCGAGGAGCCCGAGCCCCTCGACCTCGGTGAGGGCGTCGCGCCCCTCCGCCCGCACCCGGGCGACGATGTCACGGATTCGCTTTTCGTCCATACTCGAATGCCTTCAGGTTCGCGGCCACGACGGCCTCGCCCTTGCGGGCGAAGGTGTCGGCGATGGCCTTCTCGAGGCTCGCGGCCTTGAGGGGGAGGAGCTTGGCGGCGGCGCCGACCAGGACCATGTTCGCCGCGCGGACGTTGCCCGCCTCCCTGGCGAGGGCGTCGGCGTCGAGGATGAGGGAGTTGCGGAGCCCGCGGATCTCCGCGAGCACGGACTCCGTGTCGGGGTAGTTCGGGATGTTCTTGATGGGCGCGGAGGCCGCCAGGACGGCGGCGTCGGGCGCGAGCCAGGGCAGGTAGCGCAGCGCCTCCAGGGGCTCGAAGGCCAGGACCAGGCTCGCGGTGCCCAAGGGGATGAGGGGGCTGGCGATGGGACCGTCCGCGAGGCGCAGGTGGGCCAGGACCTCGCCGCCGCGCTGGGCCATGCCGTGGACCTCGGACTGCTTCACCTTGAGGCCCTCGGCCATCGCGGCCTGGGCGATCACGACGGAGACGGAGATGCCGCCCTGGCCGCCGACGCCGCAGAGGATGATGTCGTACTTCATGCCTTCCTCGCTTTCTTGAGGGCCTCGAGGCAGGCGCGCACCGCGATGACCACGGATACGCCCTCGTAGGCGAGCTCGCGCTTCATGATCTCGACGTTGGCCGCGTGGTCCTTCTTGAGGGCGTCCACGACGTGGACGTGGGCCGGGTCGACGCCGCAGGCGACGGCGATGTCCTTGAGGCGCTTGCCCGGGATGATGGTCGGCTGGGCGCCGGTCATGCCCGTCGTGTCGTTGTCGAGCACGAGGAGGGTCATGTTCGTGCCGTGCGACACCGCGTCGATCAGGTTCGGGAGGCCGGAGTGGTAGAAGGTGGAGTCGCCGACGACGGCGACGGCCGGCGTGAGCCCGGCGGCCGCGGCGCCGCGCGCCATGCCCACGCTGGCGCCCATCTCGACGACCGTCTCGATGGCGTCGTAGGGCGCCATCGCGCCGAGCGTGTAGCAGCCGATGTCCGAGTTGACCGATCTCCGCGGATAGCCGGCGAGGGCCTCCTTGAGGAAGGCGTAGGAATCGATGTGGGGGCAGCCCTGGCAGAGCTGGGGCGGGCGCTTGGCGGGCACGATGTCGCGGCAGGCCTGTCCGGCGCGGGGCGGAAGGCCCAGGGCGGGGCGGATGTTGTCCGGCGTGAGCTCGCCCGTGAGGGGGATGGCGCCGGTCTCCTTGCCTTCGATGGCCACTTTCTGCTCGAGGATGCCGCGGAGATTGCGCTCCACGAGGGGACAGCCCTCCTCGATGACGATGACCTTCTTCACGCGGCCGCAAAGCTCGCGGATCTTGGCGTAGGGCATCGGATAGCGGCCGATGTGGAGCCAGGTCGGCTTCACGGCCATCTCGCCGGCGTTCTCGAGGTAGTACTCGCGGGCAAGGCCCGTCGTGATGACGCCGACCTCGGAGGAGCCGGCCTCGATGGCGGCCTCGGCCTCGGCCTCGGCGCGCAGGAGCTCGTACTTGCCGAGGAGGTCCTTCCAGAGGCCGCGGGCGGAGTGGGGCATCAGGGTCCAGCCCCAGCGGTCGGCGGCCTTCTCCACGGGATTCTGCGGGAGTCGGCTCCCGAGCTCGACCACGGCGCGGCTGTGCGCGAGCCGGGTCGTTATGCGCACGAGGACGGGGCAGGAATGGCGCTCGGAGACCTCGAAGGCCTTCCGCGTCATGTCGTAGGCCTCCTGCTGGTCGGAGGGCTCGAAGCAGGGCACGCGGGCGAACTCCGCGAGGGCGCGGCTGTCCTGCTCGTCCTGGGAGGAGTGCATGCCCGGATCGTCGGCGACGACGACGACGAGGCCGCCCTTGATCTTCACCAGGGCGGAGTTGACGAAGGGATCGGCCGCCACGTTGAGGCCGACGTGCTTCATGGAGACCATGACGCGGCGTCCCGCGTAGGAGGCGCCGAGGGCGGACTCATAGGCCGTCTTCTCGTTGGCGCACCATTGGGCCACGATGTCGCCCTCGCGGGCGGCGTGGTCCTGGTAATACTCCATGATCTCGGTGGAGGGCGTGCCGGGGTACGCGAAGGCCGCCGATAGACCCGCGTGCAGGGCTCCGAGCGCTATCGCCTCGTCGCCCATCAATGTCTCGAACCCCATGATTCCTTCCTTAAACGAATGGTGGGTATCAGTCAATCAGGCCTTTGGCCTGATTGACTCTATAATTTTCTCGCTTCGCGAGAAAATTATCGTACTTGGTAAACGCCGGCGGGGCCGGCCGCGCGTGGCGCGGAAATTATCAGCCTTGTTCAATGCCGGCCTCGTGGCCGGGCTGCGCGGAAAAACTATTGTACTAAGTAAACGCCGGCGGGGCCGGCGGCGGGGGCGGGGCGCGGCCCCGGGGGGACCGCGCGCCGCCCATCAAGGCCGGAGACTAGAAGTAGAGTTCGTACTCCTGGGGGACGGGGGCGTTGTAGACGTACTCGGCCTCCTTCTTCTTGAGCTCGATCCAGGAGTCGATGAGGTCCTGCGGGAAGACGGGGAGGAGGTACTCCTTGTCCTTCCGGAGGCCGGCCAGGACGTGGTAGAGGCCCGTCGGGAAGGTGTTCTTCGGGGTCTCCTTGTCGGTGTTGAAGCCCTTCTTCACGGGATCGAGCTTGCGCTGGACGCCGTCGAGGCCCGCGAGGAGCATGGCCGCGAGGAAGTAGTAGGTGTTCGCCGTCGCGTCGCCGGTGCGGAATTCGATGCGGGCCTCGCCCTTCTTGAGGTAGCCGGGGATGCGGACCGCCGCGGCGCGGGAGGCCTGGGCGAAGGTCGCGGACACCGGCGCCTCGTAGCCGGGGACGAGGCGGCGGTAGGAGTTCGTGCTCGGGTTGGACCAGGCGAGGAGGGAGCCGGAGAGCGCGTGCTCGAGGAGGCCGGCGGTGTAGGCGAGGCCGATCTCGGAGAGGCCGTAGAGGCCCTCGCCGGGGAACACGGACTTGCCGCCCTTCTCCACGAACTGGTGCACGTGCATGCCGTTGCCCGCGATCTTGTACATCGGCTTGGGCATGAAGGTCACGTTGAGGCCGAGCTCGTCAGCGCAGGTCTTGAGGATCCACTTGGCGAGGACGACGGCGTCGCCGGCGCCGGCGAGGCCGATGAAGTTGAGCTCGATCTCGAGCTGGGCCGCGCCGACCTCGTGGTGGTGGTACTTTACGGGAATGCCCGCGGCCTCCATGGCCTGGACGGCGCGGTTCCGCAGGAGATCGTACTTCCCGTCGGGTCCGAGCCGGTGGTAGCCCTTGGAGAGGCCGAAGCGGGGCGCGTCCTCGTAGTCGGGGCCGATGCCCTCCTCGCTCTCGACGAAATAGTAGGAGTGGTCGACGGTGGTCGAGTAGCGCACCTCGTCGAAGACGTAGAACTCGAGCTCCACCAGCATCTTGGCCTCGTCGCCGACGCCGGTCGAGCGCAGGTGCTCGACGGCCTTCTTGGCGATGGTGCGGGGATACTGGGCAAAGGGCTCGCCGTCGGTCGTCATCACGTCGCAGAAGGCGTGGAGGATCCGGAAGCCGTCCTTCTCCTCGACGAAGCCGGTGGAGAGGTCGGGCACGGCGACCATGTCGCTCTTGTGGACCTGCGCGTAGCCGAAGTTCGAGGCGTCGAAGCCGATGCCGTTCTTGAGGACCTTGTCGCTGACGTAGCTCCGGGGGAGCGATACCGAGCGCATGTTGCCCGCGATGTCGATGACGAGGAAGCTGAGGTAGTCGACGGTCGAGATGTCTCCGGAATACTTGGAAAGCTCCATATCTGCTCCTTGTGCCTCGATGAAAGGTTGAGGAAAGTATCGTCTTTGGCGAGTTCTCATACTACAGGCTCTTTAGCGAATCCGCAAGATCGAAACGCTCATTTCATAATGCAAAACGTATCGCCCGGTAAAACGACATCCCCGGCCGCGGGATCGCTTGCATCGCAGCACCCTATCGCCCATAGTTGTTGGAGATTCCCCAAGGAGCGCGTCATGGCTCGAAGCGCCGGAACCACCCTCGCGGTCACGCTTGCCCTTCTTCTCGCCGCCGCTCCCGCCGCCCCGGCGCAGGCGGCTCAAAAGGCGCGCGAGGCCGCGGCGCCGAAGATCGCCGTCGTCCTATCCGGCGGTTCGGCCTTCGGCATGGCCCACATCGGCGTCCTCCGCGCCATCGAGAAGGCGGGAATCCCCATCGACCTGATCCTGGGCACGAGCATGGGCTCCCTGGTCGCCGGCCTCTACGCGGCCGGCTATTCGCCCGACCGGATGGAAGGCATCGTCACGACGATGGACTGGAACACGGTCTTCATGGACCGCCGGGCCTCCGTGAGCGACCGCTTCGTCCGGACCATCCAGGACCAGTACGCCCTGAGCCTCGGCTACGGCAAGGACGGCCTCAATCTCGGCGCCGGCCTCCTGCCCGGCCAGAACATCCTGGCCAAATTCACCGAACTGACCCTCCATGCCCTGCCCTACCGCGACTTCGACGACCTGCCCTGCGCCTACCGCGCCGTCGCCGCGGACATCATGACCGGCGAGAAGGTCGTCTTCGCCGACGGCTCCATCGCGGAGGCGATGCGCTCCTCGATGTCGATCCCCGCCCTCTTCCTCCCCTACGAATCGGGCGGCCGGCGCCTCGTCGACGGCGGCATCGTCGACAACCTCCCGGTCGACATCGCCCGGGCGCTCGGCGCCGACCTCGTCATCGCCGTCGAATCGCGCGGCCCCGGCCCCCGAAGCCCGGACGCGCTGAACTCGCCCCTCGCCATCGCCGGACAGACCTTCAACCTTTTCATCCTCCAGAACATGCGCCCGAACCGGGCTGACGCCGATCTCCTCATCAGCTCCGACCTCAGCGGCTACAGCACCGCGAGCTACGCGGAGGCGGAGGGCATCGTCACCCGCGGCGACGAGGCCGGCGCCAGGGCCATGCCGGAACTCGAGGCCCTGGCCGGGCGGGTCG
>DAINBW010000078.1:0-2052 GCA_036732745.1 Spirochaetales bacterium
GGCATCTCGGCGGGCGCCACGGCGGCGGCGGGCGCCACGGCGGCGGCGGGCGCCACGGCGGTGGCGGGCGTCATCTCAGCGGGCGCCGCGGCGGCGGCGGGCGCCGTCCCCGCGGGCGCCGCATGAAGGCCGCGACACCGCGCCTGGCCGCGGCCCTCCTCGTCAGCTCCTCCTATTCCTTCCACTACGGCATGATTCCGCCGGATAAGTTGGCGCGCGCCGCCAAGGCCGCGGGCTACGCGGCCATCGCCCTGACGGACCGCAACGGCATCCACGGCGCGCCGGTCTTCTTCGAAGCCTGCGAGGCCGAGGGTGTTCGGCCGATCCTGGGCTCGGAGATACTCTATCCGGGGGGCCGCGCCCTCCTCCTGGTCCGCGACCGCGACGGCTTCGCGGATCTTTCCCGTTTCCTGACCTGGCGGGCCGCGCGGGAGCCGGGCCCGCGCCGGGGGACAGGGCCGCGGGAGACCGGGCCGAAAGCAACGGAGCCGCGGGGAAGGGAGGCGGGAGCCGTCCGCGAGGCCTTGGCCGCGCTGGACAGCAGGGGCCGCGGGAGCGGGGGCGGCCTCGCCATGCTCTCCGACGACCTCGAACTGCTGGCGATGGCCGGCGGGGCCATGGCCCTGCTCTCGCCCTGCAACCAAGGCGCCTGGAGGGGCCTTCTCCGCGCCGGTCGGACGCCGGTCGCGACGGGGGAGGTCCGCTTCCTCGAACCGGGGGATCGCGCCCTCCAGCGGCTCCTCGTCGCGATCGGAAGCGGCCGCGCCGTCGCCGAGGTGGCGGAGGCCGAACTCGCCGCCGCCGAGGCGCTGCTCCGGCCGCCGGAGGCGGCGGCCGCGGCCTACGCGCGCCTGGGCGAGGCGGGCGAGGCGGCCCTAGCCGCGAACGCTTCCCTGGCCGACTCCTGCCGCCTCGCCTCGCTGTCGGAAGGCCTCCTCTTTCCGCGATATGCGACCGAGCATCCGGGAGGCGCGGCCGGCCTCCTCCGCGACCTCGCCGAGGCCGGCGCCCGCGCCCGCTACGGCGGCCTGCCGCAGGCGGTCCGGGAGCGGCTCGACCACGAGCTGTCCATAATCGGCGAGAAGGGCTTTTCGGACTACTTCCTGGTGGTGAGGGACATAACGCGCCGGGCCTCCCGGAGCTGCGGCCGCGGCAGCGCGGCGGCGAGCGTCGTCTCCTACGCCCTGGGCATCACGGACGTCGATCCAATCAAGCACGGCCTCTATTTCGAGCGCTTCCTCAACCCCGGCCGGAAGGACCCGCCGGACATCGACGTGGACTTCGCCTGGGACGAGCGCGACGCCCTGCTCGCGGAGACGGTGGCCGCCTTCGGCGAGGCGCGGGCGGCCAGGGTCGCGAACCACGTCCGCTTCCAGCCGCGCTCGGCCCTGCGGGAGGCGGCCCGCGCCTACGGGATGCCGGACGGGGAGATCGCCGCCTTCGAGCGCCGTCTGGCCGCGGACCGAGCGGCCGCGCTGGCGGAGGCGGACGGGGACTGGCGCGAGATAGCCGAACTCGCGCCGCGGCTCGCCGGTTTTCCGCGGCACCTCGGCGTCCACTCGGGCGGCCTCGTCGTGGTGCCCGACGAGCTCGCCGCGCGGCTTCCGCTGGAGCGCACGGGCTCGGGCATCCGCGTCGTAGCCTGGGACAAGGAGGGCGTGGAGGCGGCCGGGCTCGTCAAGATCGACCTCCTCGGCAACCGCTCGCTGGCCGTCGTGCGCGACGCCCTCGCGAACCTGGCCGACAACCGCGCGGCGGCGAGCCCGGGTTACGGCGAGGGCGGGGCCTTCGGCGCCTTCGCCCCCCCGCCCGACGATCCCTCCTGGACGCCCCTCGAGGATCCGGGCACGATCGAGCTCCTCGCGCGCGGGGACACGATGGGCGTCTTCTACGTGGAGAGCCCGGCGATGCGGCGCCTCCAGGTCAAGACGGGCCGCGGCGATTTCGAGCACCTCGTCATCCACTCCTCGATGATCAGGCCCGCCGCCAACCGCTACATCGACGAGTACATCGACCGGCTCGGCGGCAAGCCCTACGAGCCGCTCCACCCCC
>DAINBW010000078.1:2062-4954 GCA_036732745.1 Spirochaetales bacterium
CGTCGGCGACCTCTTGGCCGAAACCTTCGGGATCATGTGCTACCAGGAGGACGTCTGCAAGGTCGCCGTGGCCCTGGCCGGCTTCACGCCCGCCGAGGCCGACGGCATCCGGAAGGTCCTTTCCAAGAAGGACGCCGTAACGCGCCGCGCCGCCTATCGCGCGCAATTCGTCGAGGGCGCCCGCCGGCGCGGCGTGGCCGACGCGGCGATCGACGATATCTGGAAGATGATCGAGTCCTTCTCGGGCTACTCCTTCGTGAAGGCGCACTCCGCGTCCTACGCGATGCTCTCCTTCCGCTCGGCCTACCTGCGGCGGCACTTTCCCGCCGAGTTCATGGCGGCGGTCATCTCGAACCGGGGCGGGTATTACAGCGTCCTCGCCTACGCGAGCGAGGCCCGGCGCATGGGGCTCGAGCTGCTGCCGCCCGACGTCAACGAGAGCGAGGCGCGTTGCCGCGGCCGGGGGAAGGAGCTCCGCTTCGGCCTCGGGATGATCGGCGGGCTCCGCGCGGAGACCGCCGGGGCCATCGTCGCCGAGCGCCGGAGGGGAGGCCCCTTCTCGGGGCCCGAGGAGCTCGCGGCCCGCGTCCGCCTGGACCGGAGCGACGCCGAGGCCTTGGCCGGCGCGGGCGCGCTGGACGGGCTCGATGCCGGCCGGCCCCGGGCCGCGAAGCTCATGCGGCTCTTCGCGGCCGTCGCCGCCGCCGAAGGCCGCGCGCGATCGGGCGGCGCCGAGCTCTTCGGCCAGGCCGCGACGGGCGACGGGCGGCGCGGCGACGGGGCCGAAAGCGTCGCGGCGCGGGAGCGGGCCCGCGCGGCGGATTCCCCGCGGCGACGCCTCGAGGCCGAGATGAAGTACCTCGGCACGACGCTCGCGGTCCATCCCTTGAGCCTGTGGCCCGAGGCCCTGGAACGGCCGCGGACCCTCGCCCGCGACCTGCCGCGGCTCGTGGGCAGGCGCGTCGAACTGCTCTCCTGGCCCATCACCTCCAAGGAGGTCCTGACGGCCGCCGCCGAACCGATGGAATTCGTTTCCTTCGAGGACGAGACCGCCCTCTACGAGGCAGTGCTCTTCCCCGAGGCCTTCCGCCGCTTCAAGCGCCACCTCTTTGAGGAGCGCCCCCTCCTCGTCCGCGGCCTTGTCGAGGAGGATCGCGGCGCCGTGGGTCTCACCGTCGGCGACATCGTCCCCCTCGAGGAGAACTAGCGGCCGACGACGGGAAGGCTCGCGCCGGCGGCGCTTTCAGGCCGGGATCGGATCAGGGCTTGCGGTAGATGTTGAGGCCGATCTTGATTTCTTCCTTTTCCGGAATGGAAACATTGCCCTCGGTCGAGGCGATGATGAGGCTTTTCCCCGAGGAGGAGAGGCCGAATTCCTTGCTTAGGTCCACGGTGATCGTAAGCGTGTTCCCCTTGAGTTCCATCTCGACATTCTTCATCTGATGCTCCTTGGTCGTCGTTCGTCGCCGACATGATAGCACGCGGGGGGCTCCTTGTTCCCCAGGGCGCGAAGTTCGGAGTCCGTGACGCCCGCGCCGACGAGACCGGCGCAGCCATGCGGCGGCGCCGCGCCGCCCTGTAAAAAAACTCGACAATCGTCCCGACCACGGCCCGGCCGGCTGTTTCCAAAAAACACAATCCGCTTTTTGTCGGCGCGATCACCTGTTTCGCCTCGAAACGCCCCCTCCCCAAACATGGCGGCCAATCCAGCCTCGCTTCCGTTGTCGGCTTGCACATATATTTGTCTGGCAACCACTTACAGGCAGGACAACGGCCCAAAAACTTGGCACGTTTCCTGCTTAATTGTTGGTGGCAGCACATGCCAGAATCCACTTCAGGAGGTGTATCATGGATCTTGCGAACTTGGTTTCCCGGAGGCGGGAACCCCCGGCCGCGCGCGATCTGTGGGATGCCTTTGACGATCTTCGGAGCGAGTTCGAGCGCTCATTCGGCGGACTTGAACTCTCCAACGTCGCGGGGCTCCTCGATTGGCCCGCCGGCCCGGCCATCGATCTCGTCGAAAGCGACGAGGAAATCCTCTTGCTCGCCGATCTTCCCGGCGTGCGCAAGGATGATCTTCAGGTGAGCATCCAAGGAAACATCCTGACGGTAAAAGGCGAAAAGAAGCTCGAGGAGCCGAGCAAATCGCGCAAGGTCGTCAGGACCGAGACCTGGGTCGGGAGCTTCAGCCGGACGGTCAACCTTCCCCCTTCCGTCAATACCGACAAGGTCGAGGCCCAACTGCGGGACGGAATACTGCGCATCCGCGTCGCGAAGCGCGAGGAATCCCAGCGGCGCACCGTCCAGGTCTCGGTGAAGTAAGGAGGCATGCCATGGAAAATTCCATCACCCGCGGCGAGCGAAGGACGCTCGTCCCCTCGGTTCGCATCATGGAGGACGAGACCGAGGTGCTTGCCCAGCTTGAGATGCCCGGCGTCACGAACGAGGGGCTCGAAATCAAGATCGACGGATCGACCCTCACCATCGACGGCCGCAGGACCGACGCGATCCCGGAGGGGAAATTCCTGATCCGCGAACGCAGGCACGAGGAATACCACAAGGCATTCACCATCGACGACAGCATCGACCACGACGGCGTTTCCGCCAATCTCGCGGACGGAGTGCTGACGCTGCGGCTCAAGGTCAAGGAGGCGGCGAAGCCGCGCAAGATCAGCGTGAGCTGAGCCGGGACCGGGGCGCGCGCCGGCGGCGGAGCTTCCGCAATCCTTCCCTCGCTCCGCCGCGGCGCGCGCCTCGCCCGTTCGACTCCCTTTCGGCCAGAAATGAAAAGACCCGCCAAAGGCGGGCCTTGCACGATAGCGCCGAAAGGGAGTCGAACCCTCGTCTCCAGCTTGGAAGGCTGGGGTAATAGCCGTTATACGACCGGCGCGA
>DAINBW010000078.1:5054-8980 GCA_036732745.1 Spirochaetales bacterium
CCCTTCACGGTCACGTGCCGCAAGAGGCAGCGTCCCTCGGAACCGGCGTCGGCCTGGATCTTGGTGCGGGAGGGATCGAAGGAACGCCGGCCGTCCCACTGGATGCAGCCGAGGCAGCGCTTCGTCCCGACGGGATGCATTTCTCTCATTTGGTATTCTCCTTCTCCAGCAGGATTATACGCGCCCCGTGGGATCTGGCAAGCGTTTTTTGACGGACGCGTTGCGCGGCCGCATGAGCGGTCCCGGGGTGCCCGGACCGCCGCCGAAGCCCGGCCGCGCCCCCGAAACCTTCGGCCGATCCCCTTGGCTTTCTGGAAATGGCGGCCGGCATGGCTTAGACTCAACTGCGCAGACCCTTCGTGGAGGTATCCGATGTCCGCGAGACCGATCCGCCTTTTCGTCGCGACGATCCTCCTGGCCTTCGCGGCGGCGGCGTACTCCCAGGAAAGGCTTCTCATGGTCACGGAGGAGTGGCCGCCCTTCCGCTTCGCCGACCCGGCCGGTCCGGCGGGGCTCGGCGGCCTGGACATCGACCTTTGCCGCAAGCTCGAGAAGCTCCTCGGCGTCACCATCGAGATCCAGGTCCATCCCTGGCCCCGCGCCCTCGAGATGTTGAAGTCCGGCCAGGCCGACATGATGACGGGAGTCGCCTACACCGCCGAGCGCGCGGAATACATCTCCTTCGTGCCCACGCCCTATTACTCCGTGGCGCCGGTTTTCTTCGCGCCGAAGGGCAAGGGCTCCCTCGTCCGCTCCTATGAGGATCTTTTCGGCAGGTCCATCGGCCAATCCAAGAGCACGGCCTATTTCGAGCCCTACAATTCAGATCCGCGGCTCACCAAGGTCACGCTCGGCAGCGAGGCGCAGATCCTCCAGATGCTCGCCCTCGGGCGGATCGACCTGGCGATCGGCACGGACCCCAACATATCCTACGACATTTCCCGGCTCGGCTACCGGGACGCGTTGGAGCGGACCGCCTTCCGGCCCCCGATCAAGACCGACCTGCATGTCGCGCTGTCCAAGCGCTCGCCCGCCGCCGCCATGGTCGAACGCGTGGACCAAGCCATCCGCGCCTTGATCGCGGACGGCGGCATCGAGGCCATCGCGGCGAAGTACCGGTGACGATGGACCGGCCCAAGCGTCGCCGACCCGCGGAAAGGCGGCCCCGCCGCCTCCTCGAGGAGATTCAGGTCCTCTCGATCGTCGTCTCCACCCTCATCATCATCGGCGTCGAGACCGTCTCGCTTTCCCTGACGTCGAACTCCATGGTCGCCGACCTGCGAAAACGGTCGCTGGTCACCGCGGACGAGACGGTCGCACTGCTCGAGGATCCGCTCTACAACATCGACGATCCGCAGGCCGTGCGCATCGGCGAAGCGCTCCTCTCCTCGGGCAGGATCTCCGGCATCGTGCTCGAGTCCACCGCGACGGGCTTGCTCATGAGCGTGGCCGCCCCCGGGAACGATTCCCTCATCCCGCCCCTGTCCCGGGAGATAGTCCTCGAGGGGCTCAGGCTCGGAACCGTGCGCCTCAGCTTCAGCGACGCGGACGTTATGCGGATTCGAAGCCTCTTCGCCTCGATCACGCTGGTCGTCCTCGTCTCGGTCCTGATCGCCAACATCCTCGCCTACCGGTTCATCATACGCCGGCGCCTCAGCCGTCCAATCGCCGGCATAGCCTCGGGCATCGACGCCATCGCCGACGGCCACTACGACCGGCCGATTCCGGAGAGCGAATACGAGGATCTCAACCTACTCGTCCGCTTGATCAACGACATGGCCGCGAAGGTCCTTTCGAAGAGCCGGGAACTCCTCGACGCGAACGTCCTCCTCGAGAGGCGCGTGGCGGAGCGCACGGCGGCCCTCGAGGATTCCATGTCGGGCCTCCGCCAGGCGCAAGCCCTCCTCGTGGAATCGGAAAAGCTTTCCGCGCTCGGCCATCTCTCGGCGGGCATGGCGCACGAGCTCAACACGCCGCTCGGGGCCATCGTCTCCTCCAACCGTTCGATCATCGAATATCTCGACCGTGAGCAGGGAAGGCTGGTGCGGTCCCTGTCCTCCCTGCCGGAGGAACAACGCGAGCTCTATGACCGGACCATGGAGCTGGCGCGGCCGAGGGGCGCCAACCTCCGGGTCTCGAGCGGCGACTTCAAGCGCTGCCGCGAAATCACGGGGGAGCTCGCGGAGGCGGGCGCGCCCAACGCGGAGGAAGCGGCCGCGAGCCTCGTGGAACTCGATCTGGCGGAGCGCTGGCGGGAACTCGGCCCCGCACTCTTCGATCCCCGGGGAGCGGAAACGCTGGCCCTGGCCGCGGAGGCCATCCTGGCCCGGCGCATGGCCGAGGTGGTGGCCGTGGCCGCGGAGAAAGCTACCGGCGTCGTTTCCGCGCTGCGGTTCTACCTGAACCCCGAGGCGCACACCGAAGACGCGCCCGTGGAGATAGTCCGCGACATCGAAAACGTCCTCATCCTCCTGCACCATTCGCTCAAGCACGGCATCACGATCAGGCGCGAGCTCGTTCCCGTCAGCACCCGCGGCTCCTCCGACAAGCTGAGCCAGGTTTGGATCAACCTGATCAGGAACGCCGCGCAGGCGATGAACTTCGAAGGCGAGATCACCTTGCGCACCGGGATCCGCGACGGCCTCGTGCGCGTGATGATCGGCGACACGGGACCGGGCATCCCGCCGGAGCTCCGCGAGCGGATTTTCGAGCCCTTCTTCACGACCAAGAAGAAGGGGGAAGGCATGGGCATCGGCCTCGGCATCTGCAAGGAGATCATCGCGGCCCATGGCGGGTCGATTTCCCTCGAGTCGCGTCCGGGCAAGACGGAGTTCACGGTCACGCTGCCGAATTACGGCGCCGCGGGGGGACCGGACGAGCGGGGCGTCGACCGCGCCGGGCCGCAAGATCGGGAGGGACGGGAGCGTCCATGAAACTCTATATCGCGCGGCACGGCGACAAGGTCAGGCAAGGCGTCTGGAACGACTCCTTGGGCATCCTCGACAACGAGCTGTCCGAACTCGGCCATGCCCAAGGCCGCGCCCTCGCGTCCTACCTCCTCGACAAGGAGATCGCCGCCGTCTACGTCAGCCGCTACGCGAGGACGCGGCAGACGATCGCCGATTTCGCCGCCCGGGCGGGCCTCCCGATCCAGACCCGCCCGTGGCTCGACGAAATAGGGATGGGCGACTATCTGCGCGAGGAGGACCCCGCCGTCCGCGCGTCGATGGAGGAGGAATGGACGCGGAACCAGCGCGAGTATCGCGACTACCGCTACAAGGGCGGAGAGACGGGATACGAGGTCTTCCTACGGATCGACCGCATGGTCGAGGAGCTGGCGCTCAAGGCCGAGAACGCCGTCCTCGTCTCCCACGAGGGCTGGATCAAGCTCTTCCTCTGCAGGATTTTGGACCTGGATCCGGGCATGCGCTTCCACTTCCGGGTGGACTGCTGCGGGATCATGGAGGCCGAGTACGAGGATGGCGGGTGGCTCGTCTCCGCCTTCAACCTCAGGCTTGACGCCTGAGACCCGCGCCGCGTTCCAGCCCGGCGGCGACGCGCCGAGAGCGGCCTTTTCTTCCGCCGAGCGGCTTGGCGTCCGCTTCGATGTCACCCAACGCGCGCGTCGCGCTCCTTGGGCGTGGAAGGGCTTTCCCGGCCGCCCGGCCCTGCCCGGCAAGCGCCGCCCGGCTTGGCCCGGCCCGGCCCGGCACGGCACGGCACGGCGCGGTCGCCGAGCCCGCCAGCCCCTCAGCCCGCCCGTCCTTCCGCGCGCGGCGCGGGGAACGCGCGACGGCGACGGAGATACCGAACGCCCGACAAGGCCGGAAAACAAGAAGACCGCCCGCGAAAGCGGACGGTCTTCGGTTCTGACAGATGCGCGATTCGAACGCGCGACCCTCAGCTCCGGAGGCTGATGCTCTATC
>DAINBW010000079.1:0-8949 GCA_036732745.1 Spirochaetales bacterium
CACGTGGAGGTCCAGGACCTGCGCGATCGCCTCGTCGACCCGTTCGCGGAGCTCCGCCTCCGGGACGAGTCCGCTCATCTCGCCGGCCATCCAGACCTGCATCATCGGCATGGCCATGGCCTTCACGGGCCGGTTGGCGGCGATCTGCTTGGTCCAGATCCCCTTCGGGTCCGAGCGGCGCTCCTGGATCCGGCGGTAGGCGGCGGCGGCGAGCTCGGTCGCCCAACCTTCGCCGGAGGCGCGGCCGTACTCCGCGAAGCCCATGGCGCAGAAACAGTCCGTGAAGATGTTGTAGGGCGCCACGAGGGGTTTCCCGCCGCGGTCGACGGAGAACCAGAAGTCGCCGTTCGGGGCGCGGCCCTTGTCGCGGAGGAACTCCGCGCCGAGCTTGGCGAGCTCGAGCCAGCGCGGCTCCGGGGCGACCTCGCCGTGGAGCTTCGAGAAGCACCAGAGTTCCCGGCCCTGCATCCAGAGGAATTTGTCCGTGTCGAAGACCGAGCCGTCCCGGTCGAGGCAGCTGAAGTAGCCGCCGCGTTCCCGGTCGGGGCTGTGCCGCTCCCAGAAGGGCACGACGCTTTCGAAGAGCTCCCGGTCGTAGAGCGCCTTCAGGGACGCGATGCCTGATCCCGTCATCGCGAGCCCCCGCGCCGCGGCGCGCGGCTCACTTGACCGCCCCCGCCGTCATGCCGCGGATGAAGTACTTGGCCATGAAGAGGTAGAGGACGAGGACCGGCAGCACGGCGATGGTGAGCCCCGTGAAGAGGAGGCTCCAGTTGGTGCTGTGCTGGCCGAAGAAGCTCGTGAGGCCGACGGGCAGGGTCTTCCACTTGTCGCTCTGGAGGAACACGAGGGGGAAGAAGAAGTCGTTCCAAATGGGCACCGCGTTGTAGATCGTGACGAGGGAGATGGCGGGCGCGACGACGGGCATCACGATCCGGCGGTAGATGCCCCAGTCGTTGCAGCCGTCGATGCGCGCCGCGTGCTCGAGGTCGATGGGCACCGACTTCATGAAGCCCGCGAGGATGAAGACCGTGGAGGGCAGGCCCATCGCGACGAAGATGAGGATCACCGACAGGGGCTTGTCCACCAGGGCGAGCTTCTTCATGAGGATGAAGAGGGGGATGATCGCCGCCTTGAGCGGCAGCATGATGCCCGAGAGGAAGAGCATGTACACGAGGGTCGAGAGCCGGTACTTGTAGCGCGAGACGCCGTAGGCCGCCATCGATCCGAGGAGGAGCACGAGGGTCATGGCGGTCGCGGTGATCCAGAGGCTGTTGAGGAAATAGCGTCCGAAGCCCTTGTCCACCCAGACCGCCCGGTAGTTCGCGAGGTCGAAGGCGGTCGGGAGGGCGAAGGGGGCGCGCAGGATGTCCCTCGTCGACCTGAAGGACGAGAGGACCATGTTGGCGAGGGGGTAGAAGACGAGGAGGGCGTAGGCGCAGAGGAGGAGCTCGACGAGGAGGACGACGGCCTTCCTGCCGGGGCCGGCGCCGCGGAAGCGGAGGTCGGTGGTCACAGCTCCACCTCCTTCCTGTTGAGGGTCGCGATCGAGAGGATGGAGGCGCCGAAGGTGAGGGCGTAGATGACGACGCCGATCGCCGAGCCGACGCCGATCTCGGGGTTGCCCGAGTCGACGGAGCCGAAGGCGGTCCGGTAGAAGAGGGTGCCGATCGTGTCGGTGGAGAAGTTGGGCGATCCGTCGAGGCCGGTCATCGTGAAGATCTGCTCGAAGACGTTGAGGCTGCCGATTATCGTGAGCACCGTGATCACGGTGATGGACGGCACGATGAGGGGGAGGATGATCCTCCGGAAGATGGTGCCTTCCTTCGCGCCGTCGAGGTAGGCGGCCTCGAGGCATTCGACCGGCACGTTGTCGATCGCGGCGAGGAAGACGAGGCTCGGGAAGCCGACCCAGCGCCAGATGTTGACGGCGATGATCGAGAAGGTCGCGAGGTTCTCGTCGCCGAGCCAGGCGCGTTGGAGGCTCCCGGCGCCGAGGAGCTTCAGGAAGCCGTTGAAGAGGCCGTTCGGGCGGAGGTAGAGGCCCCAGAGGAAGCCGACGGCGACGATGGAGAAGAGGACGGGGATGAAGATCACCCGCTTGAAGAACTCGTGGCCGGGCACGCGCCTCGACAGGAGGTAGCCGAAGAAGAGGCCGAGGCTGTTCTGGACGAGCATCGTCACGAGGAACCAGGTGAGGTTGTTGCCGATCGCGTTGAAAAAGCGCGTGCGGTAAGGTTCGGTCGCGAAGACCTTGCGGAAGTTGCCGAGGCCGACGAAGTCGCCGCGGAGGAGCTGGTTCCAGGAAAAAAGGCTGTTGAAAAGGGACATGAAGAGGGGGAGGAGGATGATCGTGAAGACGACCGCCAGCCCCGGCAGCACGAAGAACGCGATCCACAGGCCCTTCCGGGCGTCTTTTCCGGTCACGTCGAAGCTCCTTCTTCGGGATGGGGATCGGCCGGTGGGCGCACCCCGCCGGCTCTCCCGCCCGCGGCGTCGCTGCCGCCGCGGGCTCGCGGACTTACTTCTTCTGGAAGGGAGCGTGCCAGGTGGCGAGGCCTTCCTGGACCTGGCGTCCCACCTCGGCGGCGTCGAACTTCCCGGCCATGAAGCCCTGGAGGGCCGCCTGGAGGAGGACGGAACCGGTGGGCTGCTGGTAGCGGAAACCGACGAGCATGATGTAGGGCGTGTTGTTCTTCTGGAGCGAGAGGACCTTCTGGATGTAGGGCGAGGTCGAGGTGTCGGCGCCGGGGACGGCGGAGACCTGCTTCAGGTCCTTGATGAAGAAGTCGCCGGTCGTCTTGCCCGCGAGGAACTTGAGGAACTTGGCGGCGGCGTCCTTGTTCTTGGAGCCCGCGTTCATGCTGAAGTTGCCGTCGGCGTAGACGGAGACGAAGGGCTTGTCGCCCTTCTTGGCGACGGGGGCGGGGAAGACGTCATACTCGAGCTTGGGATTCTGCGCGGAGAAGTAGCCGGCCTCGAAGCTGCCGCCGATGAAGTGGCCGGCCAGCTCGTTGATGAAGGACGACTGCATGTCGGTGTAGGAGACGCCCATGAAGAGGTCGGGCATGAAGGGCGTGAGCTCCTTGAGCTTCGCGATCGCGCCGACGTAGCGGGGGTCCTGGAAGTTGGCCTTGCCGGTCATCACGGCGTCGAAGAAGTCGTTGGCCCCGTAGAAGTTCGGGCAGATCGCGCCCTGGAGGACCTCGAGGGTCCAGCCGTCCTTGCCGCCGTTCGCGAGGGGCAGGACGCCGGCCTTCTTCATCGCCTGGAGATTGGCGAGGAACTGGTCCCAGGTCTCGGGGACGGAGAGGCCGAGCTGCTTGTAGATCGCCTTGTTGTAGTAGATGAAGAGGGTCTGGCTGGCGAAGGGCACGCCGTAGACCTTGCCGTCCTTGATGGAGGTGGCGCCGCGCAGGGGGGCCTTGTCGAAGGCCTTGAGCTCGGGAACCCACTTCTCGAGGGGCTCCATGTAGCCGGACTGGGCGAAGGTCTCGAGGCCGCCGTAGGCGCGGCTCTGGAAGACGTCGGGGCCGGAGCCGCCGGCGAGGGCCGCGGAGAGGATGGTGTTGTACTCGGTGTTCTTCTGGGCCGTCAGCACCACGTCGATGCCGGGGTTGGCCTTTTCGAAGACCGCGATGAGCTTGTTGTAGGCGTCGGTGTCCTCCGGGCGCCAGGTCCAGAAGTTGAGGGTCGTCGTCTGGGCGACGAGGGTACCGAGGGCGAGGAGCGCGAGCAGGAGCACGAGCGCCGATCTCTTGAACCGCATAAAGCCTCCTTGGCGAATTTTGACGTACCCTCAGGATAAATCCTGACCGGCGGAATGTAAAGAAACAAAATTTCATTTTTCTATTGTGCGTAGTGAAAAATCGGTGCAGACTATGGCATCCCGCGGCAATGCCGGGAATGGAGCTGGGTTCGCATGAAGATACTCGTTCTCGTCAAGCAAGTTCCCGAGACGGACTCGCTGGCGATCGATCCCGAAACCGGGACCGTGGTGCGCTCGGAAGCCACCTCGATCGTCAATCCGCTCGACCTCTACGCCCTGGAGGCGGCCCTCGCGATCAAGGACGCCCGGGCCGAGGCCAGGATAACGGCGCTTTCGATGGGCCCGCCCGCCGCGGCGGTCGCCCTCAAGGAAGCCGTCGCCATGGGCTGCGACGACGCGGTCCTCGTCACGGGCCGCGAATTCGCCGGCGCCGACACCTGGGCCACGGCGCGGACCCTGGCCGCGGCCATCCGGCGCCTGGGCCCCTTCGACCTCGTGTTCTGCGGGGAGAAGGCGACCGACGGCGACACCGGCCAGGTCGGCCCCGAGGTCGCCGCCTTCCTCGACCTGCCCGTCGTCACCTACGCCGGCGCGGTGGAGCTCCGCGACGGGCCCGAGGGCCTCGTGGTCCGCGCCGAGCGCGTCTCCGAGGACTGCGGCCAGGTGGTCGAGTGCGCGGCGCCCCTCGTCCTGAGCTTCTGCAAGGCCGTCGGCGAGCCGCGGCTTCCCCTCCTGTCCGGCAAGAAGCGCGCCCACGACCTCGCCCCGCGCGTTCTCGGCCTGGCCGAGCTCGGGATCTCCGCCGACGAGGCCGGCTCGCGCGGCTCGCCGACGCGGGTCGTCCGCATCGCGAGCCCCCGCCTCACGCGCGCGACCGAGTCCCTGGACGCGCGCTCCGAGGAGGGGGCCGAGGCGGCCTGCCGCCGCATCGTCGAGCTCCTCGCCGCGAAGGGCCTCGTCGTTCCCAAGGACGGCCGCGGCCGGGAAGGGAGGGTAGCCCCGTGAGGGAAGTCTGGATTCTCGCCGAGACCAAGGAGGGGAGGGTCGCCCCCGTCTCCTTCGAGCTCCTCGCCTGGGCGCGGAGCCTCGGCTCGCCCGGGGAGATCACCGTAAGCGCCGTCCTGCCGGGGCCGGCCGCCGATCCCGAGGAGCTCTGCTACCACGGCGCCGATTCGGTCCTCCACGCCGCCGACCCGGCCCTCGACGGCCTGGCCGCGGCGCCCGTCGCCCTCGTCTTCGGCTCGCTCTTCGCGCGCCGCCGCCCGGAGGTCCTCCTGGCCGCGGCGACGACGACCGGCAGGACCCTCCTGCCCTACCTCGCCGCGCGCGAGGGGCTCGGGCTGACCGCCGACTGCACCGAGCTCGAGCTCGAGCGGGAGACCGGCGTCCTCCTCCAGACGAGGCCCGCCGCCGGCGGCAACATCATGGCCACGATCAAGACGACCCGCGGCCTTCCCCAGGCGGCGACCGTGCGTCCCCGCTCCCGGAAGCCCCTCGAACGCGACCCCGCCCGGCCGGTCCGCGTCGAGGCGGTGGCCCTCCCCCCCGGGGCCGCCGCCGCGGCCGCGCGCGGCCCGCGCCTCGTGGAGGAACGGCCCTTCGCCGAGTCCAAGGGCCTCGCCGACGCGCGCCTCGTCGTCGCCGGCGGCCGCGGCTTCAAGAAGAAGGAGGGCTTCGCCCTCCTCGAGAGCCTGGCCGCCCGACTCGGCGCCGAGATCGGCGCCAGCCGCGAGGCGGTCGACCGCGGCTGGATCGGATACCCGCACCAGGTCGGCCTCTCCGGCCGCACCATCGCGCCCGACTTCTACCTGGCCTTCGGCGTCTCCGGGGCCATCCAGCACCTCGCGGGCATGCAGACCGCGGGCACCATCGTCGCCGTCAACACCGACCCCGACGCGCCGATCTTCGCCCTCTCCGATCTCGCCGTGCGCGGCGACCTCTTCGACCTCCTGCCGCGGCTCGCCGCCGCGCTCGAGGGCTATCGCCCGGCCGACTAGGAGCTGACGACCATGGACTTCGCAACCGTAACGGACCGCATCGCCGACGAGCTTTCCCGCATCGTCGGCCCCAAGAACCTCATCTTCCGCGACGCGGAGCGCCTCGAGCCCTTTTCGCACGACGAGACGGCCGAGCGCGAGTACGCCGCCATGCCGGAGGCCGTCGTGAAGCCGGGCTCCACCGCCGAGGTGTCGCGGATCATGGCGCTCGCGTCGCGCGAGCGGATCCCCGTGACTCCCCGCGGCGCCGGCTCCGGCCTTTCCGGCGGCTGCGTGCCGCAGTTCGGCGGCGTCGTCCTCTCGCTCGAGCGGATGAACCGCATCCTGGAGGTCGACCTCGAGAACCTCGTGGTCGTCGCCCAGCCCGGCGTCGTGACGAACACGATCAACGAGGCCCTGAAGAAGGACGGCCTCATGTTCGCCGGCTATCCGATGAGCCTCGAGACCTGCTTCCTCGGGGGCAACGTCGCGGAGAACGCGGGCGGCGGCAAGGCCGTGAAGTACGGCGTCACCTCGCGCTACGTCGTCGGCCTCGAGGTCGTCCTCCCCTCCGGCGAGGTCCTGCGCCTCGGCGGGAAGCTCCGCAAGGACGTGACCGGCTACGACCTCGTGCGCCTCCTCGTCGGCTCGGAAGGCACCCTCGCGGTCGTCACCGAGGTCACGCTGACCCTCCTGCCCGTGCCCAAGCGCCGGGCCGTCCTCCTCGCCTCCTTCCCCGACGTGCCCTCCGCGATCGGCGCGGTGCCGCGCATCGTGCGCGAGGCCCGGGTCGTGCCCACGAGCGTCGAGTACATGGACCGCGCCTCGGTCCTGGCCTCCTGCGCCTACCTGAACGAGCGCATCCCCTACGAGCGGGCGGGCGCCATGCTCCTCATCGAGGTGGACGGCGAGTCCGAGGAGGAGGTCTTCCGGGCCTACGCGCGGATCGGCGAGATCTGCGAGGCCCGGGGCGCCGACCCCGTCTACGTGGCCGACAACCGGACCACGATGGAGCGCATCTGGAACGTCCGCCGCAACATCGCGGAGGCCTTCAAGGTCCGGAGCCCCCGCCAGAGCCTCGAGGACGTCGTCGTCCCCATCGCCGCCATCCCCGCCTTCATGGAGGGCCTGGCCGCGCTCCAGGCCGAGTACGGGGCGGAGATTCCCTGCTACGGCCACGCCGGCGACGGCAACCTCCACGCGACGGTCGTCAAGCCCGCCGCCTGGGGCGAGGAGGAGTGGCACGGGAAGCTGGCGGAGATGCTGGGCAAGCTCTATCGGCTAACGCACGAACTGGGCGGCCGGATCTCCGGCGAGCACGGCATCGGCAACAAGCGCAAGCGCTACATCGGCATCGACCTCGATCCCGCGACGCTCGCCCTCATGCGGCGGGTCAAGGCCGCCTTCGACCCGGCGGGGATCCTCAACCCCGGCAAGATCTTCCCCGACGAGTCCTGACGGGTCCCGCCGGGGCCCACGGGCCTCCCTTGCCCCGGAAGCCGCCGCGGGGTATGCTCGCGGCATGCGGCACAAGCGTTCCGGGGCCGGGGACCATCCCTCGGCGGGCATCATGGCGAGCTACGGCGTCGGCAAGTTCCTGGCCGAATTCCTCACCGGGGGCTTCGCCGCCCTCGTCTTCAAGTTCTACGAGACCGAGGTCGGCCTGTCGGCCGGCCTGGTCGCGGCGGCCGTGGTGCTCTACTCGGTCTGGAACGCGGCGAACGACCCGATCATCGGCTTCTTCACCTCGCGGCCGACGCGCTTTACCGCCAGGCTCGGGCGCCGCTTTCCCTGGATCGTCCTCGGCACCCTGACCTGCGTCGCGGCCTTCGTCCTGATCTTCTGCCCGCCCCTCGGCGCCGGGAAGCCCCTTCTCTTCCTCTGGCTCCTCGTCGCGATCTGCCTCTACGACGCCCTCTATTCGACCTGGGAGCTCAACTACCAATCGATCTTCCCGGACCGCTTCCGCCTCCCCGCCGAGCGGGAGCGCGCGGCCGGCGTCGGCACCCTGATCGGCGTCCTGGGCATCGCGGCCGGCGCCATCCTCCCCACCTTCGTCATCCGCTACGGCGACACCGGGAGCTATCTCGTCAACGCCGCCGTCTTCGCGGCCGTCGGCCTCGCCGCCGCCTTCCTCCTCTGGCCCGGCACCCGCGAGACCAGGGCGATGATCGAGCGCTACCTCGAGCAGGAAAAGGCGCGGACCGAGGCGCCCTCCTTCCGGAGGCAGCTCGCCGCCGCCTTCAAGGAGCGGAACTTCGTCGCCTTCCTCCTCCTGTACTTCTTCTACCAGTCCGCCTCCATCTCGATGACGGCGAGCATCCACTACGTCGGCGACTACGTCCTCGGCGGGCGGAGCACGACCCTCATCTTCGCCGGCATGCTCGCCGGAGCCCTCGCCGCGGTGCCGATCTGGCTGGCCCTCGGCAAGCGGATCAAGAGCCGCCAGACGCTGCTGGCCCTGGCCGCCGCCGCGATGTCCGTCCTCTGCCTGCCCATCTTCTTCGCGCCGGGCTACTGGGGCTTCGTCGGAGCCATGTTCGCCTGGGGCCTCTCCTTCGGCGGCTTCTGGCTCATGATGACCCCCGCGATGGCCGACGTCATCGACGAGATCGTCGTCAAGTCCGGCAAGCGGGAGGACGGCGTCTACCTCGGCTTCCGCGCCTTCGCCGGCCGCCTCGCCTACGCGGTGCAGGCCCTCTCGTTCTGGGCGATCCACGCCGCGACGGGCTTCGCCGCCGATCCCCGCTCGCCCGGGGCCCTCGTCGGCATCCGCCTCCACACCGCCCTCGTCCCCGCCGTCCTCCTCGCGGTCGGCGTGGCGCTCTTCCTCCGCGTCAACACCCTCGACGCGGACAAGGCCGAAGCCAACCGCCGCCTCCTCGCCGAGCGCGGCCTCTAGGAGATCCACCCCGTGCGCCGCCCGCTTTTCGCCCTCGCGATCCTTTCCCTCCTCGCGGCCCTCGCGCCCCTTCCCGCCGCGGCGGCCTCCCTGGACCTCGGCGCCGAGGTCCTCTACGCGCGCCGCGGCTTCGATCCGGCGACCGCGGGCCTCGCGCCGGCGCCCGGCACCGGCGAGTGGACCTCCGTGCCGAAGGGAACGCGCTCCATCCGCTCGGTGCGCGACCTCGGCCTCCGGGGCGTCGACACGCCGGGCTTCCTCGCCCTGGAATCGAAGCCGGCCGAGTCCTTCACCCTTTCGAT
>DAINBW010000080.1:0-8924 GCA_036732745.1 Spirochaetales bacterium
GCCGCGCCGGGGAGGCGCGCGATGGCGTCGGCGTCATCCCCCTCGCGCCCGAATATTTCGTCGAGGGCAAGGTGGCGGATTTCGCCTATCGCAGCGTCGCGCGCAAGGACTGGCCCTTCACGCTGGCTTCCACCCCCGAAGCCGCCAGCTTCCGCGGCGGCGGCGGCGAGCTCTTCTTCGATTACCGCTCGGACGGCCGTTTTTCCGCCGAGGCCCGCTCCCCCTTCCCGCTGGGATTCGTCCTCGTCGGCCGCAGCGCGGGCGGCAAGATCGACGCGGAACTCTCCAAGGTGGACATCGACCTGCCCACCATCCTCGGCCTCGCCGAGGCGATGCCGGTCTCGATCCAGTCCGGCCGCGTCTCCGGCTCCATCGCGCTCACCGGTTCCGTCTCGGATCCGGAGTTCGCCGGCTCGCTCAACCTGGCCGGTTTCTCCATCGAGGTGCCTGGCTGGCTCGGCCGCAAGGTGGGCCCGGTCGACCTTCCCCTCGTCTTCGACGGCAAGCGCATTTCCCTTTCGGGACCCTCCGTGCCGATCGGGGAGGCCAAGGCGGCCCTGCGGGGCGACGCGCTCCTGGAAGGCTGGGCGTTCCGCGAGATCAGCGCCTCCCTGCGGAGCGTGGTCGACGACCCGATCCCGATCGACGCCGTCGTCCTCGGGATCCGGGTCCAGGGCCACGCCGCCGCCAAGCTCGACTTCCTCCTGCGCGGGGACACCGCCAAGCTCGGCGGGCGGCTCGACATCGAGCGGGCCCAGGTCGTCATCAACCCGGCCCTCTTCAAGCCGGGCCCGCCGGTCCGTCCGGAGGTTTTCCTGGATCTCGACCTGGCTATCGGTTTCGGCCGCGGCGTCCAGGTCCTCTTCCCGAACAAGGACATCCCCATCGTCTCCGGCTACGCCGAGCCCTCGAGCTTCCTCTCGATACGCTACGACCAGGCCGCGGAGGACCTCTCCTTCAAGGGCACGGCCAACCTGCGCGGCGGCGAGGTCTTCTACATCCAGAACAACTTCTTCCTGAAGAGCGCCAAGATCGTGTTCAACGAGACGAGCGACTTCTTCGACCCCCGCGTCACCCTCTACGCGGAGCGGCGCGAGCGCAACGAGAAGGGGCCGGTCCTCGTGACCCTCCGGGCCGACAACGCGCCGATCGTCGATTTCAAGCCGCGGCTCTCCTCCGATCCGACGATGAGCGAAACCGAGATCGCGGCCCTCCTCGGCGAAAGCCTCCTCGGCATCTCGGAGGGCGGCACGGTCGACCTGCGCAAGGCCATCATCGCGAGTTCGGAGTTCATCCCCCAGCTCAACGCCGCCAAGGCCTTCGAGCGCAAGGTCCGCGAGGCCCTGGGCCTCGACCTCCTCTTCGTCCGCACCCAGGTCGTCCAGCGCTGGCTCATCGACGTCTCCCGCCTCGACCCGACGACCCCCACCGGCGACCTCGGCGCCTATCTCGACCAGACGGAGCTCTACGCCGGCAAGTATCTCGGGGAGGGGCTTTTCCTCTACGGCTCGGCGCGCCTCCGGGAGGCGGACCCTCTTGTTAGCTCCGGGCTTTTGCGTTTAGACTCCGAACTCGGCGTCGAGTTCGATACGCCCTTCGGACTCCTCCTTTGGAGCGTCAAGCCGACGCCCGCAGGCTTGGAGAATCTCTACATCAGCGACCAGAGCCTCAGCCTCACCTGGAGGCTCCAGCTTTGATAGCCGTGAGGAGCATCATGAAGCGACTTTCAGTTTTCCTTGCCCTGGCCTTCCTGTCCATCCCGCTGTTCGCGCAGGACGCGCCCCCCGAGGACTGGTTCTGGGGCAAGCCGATCGCCGCGGTGCAGTGGACCGGCGTCAAGCACGCCGACCGGCGCGAACTCGACGCGGCCATGCGCTCCTATATCGGCAAGTCCTTCTCCGAGGAGCTCTGGGTGGAGCTCCAGGCGCGGGTCTACGAGCTCGACTGGTTCGACCGGATCGAGCCCGCCGCCTTCCCGGCCGACGATTCGCGGACCCGCGTCGTCATCAAGTTCGACGTGACCGAGAAGCCCTACGTCGAGGCCCTCCGCGTCGTCGGCAATTCGGGGCTCCGCTCCAGCGACGTCCTCGACGTCGTCAAGATCAAGGCCGGCGACATCTACAACGCCTCCAAGGCGCGGCTCGACGAGCTTTCCGTGACCCGGCTCTATTACGAGAAGGGCTATCCCGACGCCAAGGTCGCCTCGCAGACCCAGGCCCTGCCCTCCGGCGGCGTCAATGTCGTCTTCTCCGTGGTCGAGGGTTCCCAGGTCGCGATCAAGGAGATCCGCTTCAGCGGCAACCAGGTCGTCAGCGCCCAGACCCTGAAGGGCCAGCTCGGCCTCAAGGAGGCGGGGCTCTTCCAGACCGGCGCCTTCCAGGAGCTCAAGCTCGAGGAAGACAAGCAGAAGATCCTCGACTACTACCGCGCCCGCGGCTACGTGGACGCCGCCATCGTCGACGTCGTGAGGACGGTGTCGAAGGACGAGAAGAGCGGCAAGAACTGGCTCGTCCTGACCTTCGCGGTCAAGGAGGGTCGGCCCTGGAACTTCGGCGGGATCGCCTTCGAGGGCAACAAGGTCTTCACGACCGAGAAGCTCGCCTCCCTCGCCTACCTCAAGGCCGGCGGCGTCCTCAACTACCGCAAGCTCATGCAGGACAAGCAGCGGATCGACGACCTCTACTATGAGAACGGCTACATCTTCAACACCATCGAGTTCGTGGAGAAGCGCGACGAGGAAAAGCAGAGCATCTCCTACCTCGTGCGCGTCGTCGAGCGCGACCGCGCCCACATCGAGAGCATCTCCTTCAAGGGCAACGCCAAGACGAAGGAGCGCGTCATGGCCCGCGAGATCCCCCTCGAGGTCGGCGACATCTTCTCCAAGGCCAAGATCGTCGAGGGCCTCCGCAACCTGTACAATACCCAGTATTTCTCCGCGATCGAGCCCGAGATGCTTCCCGGCAGCGCCGAGAACCTCATGGCCCTCGTGATCAACGTGACCGAGCAGAGCACCGCCGACATCCAGTTCGGCGTGACCCTTTCCGGCCTCGGCGCCTCCGGCTCCTTCCCCGTCTCCGGCCTCATCAAGTGGAACGACAAGAACTTCCTCGGCAACGGCCAGACCTTCGGCATCGAGCTCAACGCCTCGCCGACGGACCAGGACCTGACCTTCTCCTTCCTCGACAAGTGGCTCTTCGGCAAGCGGCTCTCCGGCGGCATCGACCTCTCCTTCACGCACAAGCGGCTTTCCATCGGCCAGGATCTCATCGGCCCCACCTTCACGACGGAGAACGTGCCCGATCCCTACAACAGCCTGGCCGAGTTCATCGCGGCCGGCTCCACCGTGCCGGACGCCTACAAGATGCCCTACGATTCCTGGGACTTCACCCTCGGCCTCAGCACCGGCTACGCGACGCGCACGCCGGTCGGCGATCTCGGCTTCGGCCTCGGCGTCTCCACGAGCCTCGCCAGCGTCACCTACGACGACGCGAAGTACCGGCCCTACCTCAAGGAGATCCGCGACGCCCGCGGCGTCTGGAAGCTCGGCAACAAGCTGTCCGCCCGGGTCTACCTCAACGAGCTCGACCTCTGGTACAACCCCTCCCGCGGCTACTACCTGAGCCAGCGCGGCACCTGGGCGGGCCTCCTCCAGGGCGAGACCCAGCACTACGTCCGCTCCGACAGCCGCCTCGACGCCTTCGCCACCCTCTTCAACATCCCCGTCTTCGAGGGCTGGAACCTGAAGTGGGTTCTCGGCGCCCACAGCTCCTTCTCCGCGATCATGCCCCAGCCCGGCTCCGCGGCCGCCACGGTCAACACGACCGACGCCCTCCGCATCGACGGCACCTTCGTCGGCCGCGGCTGGAGCTCCCTTTACGGCACCGAGGGCGGCAGGACCCTCTGGGAGAACTGGATCGAGCTCCGCATGCCGATCTTCGAGCAGTTCATCTGGCTCGACGGCTTCCTCGACGCGGCCGCCCTCCGCACGGAGACGGGCCTCGTCAAGATCGCGGGCGGCAAGGGAACGATCGACACGTCAAAGGCGGATTTCTCCTCCCTCGCCTGGGACAACCTCGCGATGAGCGTCGGCTTCGGCTTCCGCTTCACCCTGCCCCAGTTCCCCTTCCGCTTCTACTTCGCCAAGCGTTTCGCCTTCGACGGCGCGAATTTCGACTGGCAGATGAACAACGGGGGTGCCCTCGATTTCGTCATCAGCGTCAGCCAGCCCCTCAATTAAGGGAGGTACGAGATGAACCGAAGAAGCTTCGCCGCGGTCCTTTGCGCCATCGCCCTGGGCTTTGGCGCGGCGGCGGCCGCCGGCGCCCAGCAGATCACGCGCATCGCGGTCGTCGACCTGCAGAAGATCATCATGACCTACTCGAAGGACGGCGCGCCCCTGCGCGACTTCGAGAGCAAGAAGGCCCAGATCCAGGCCGAGATCGACAAGATGGGCGAGGAGATCAAGCGCCTCCAGGCGCAGAAGGTGGAGGCGGACCGGGTGGGGGACAAGACCTCCTCCCTCCGCCTCGAGACGGAGGTCTACTCCAAGACCCAGTATCTCCGGGATTTCGCCCGCGCCAAGCAGGCGGAGCTCGACGACCTCGCCAAGAAGCTCGGTTCCTCCAACCAGTTCACGCAGCTCGTCTACCGGCAGATCCAGCAGGTCGCGGAGACCGAGGGCTTCTCCCTCGTCCTCAACCTGCGGAGCGCCGATTCCGTGATGAGCGCCGTGGTCTGGTACAGCCCCATGATCGACATCACCGACAAGGTCACCCAGGCCCTGATCGGCAAGGCCCAGTAGCCGCACGCGAGGACAAAAAGGCCGTCCGGGGAAGCTCCCTCGGACGGCCTTGTCGTTTTGGGCGGCGGCGTCGAAGATCGGCGGCGGCCGGTTCGGGCCCCGCCCCGATGGCGGCTTTTAGTCCTCGTTTTTCCCGAGGGCGCTTTTGAGGGTGTCGGTCAAGGTGGAGAAGCGCTTGCGGTTTTCCGGCGAGAGCTCGGAAAGCTCCTCATGGGCGTCGAGGAGGAATTCCGCCGTCGCGCGGGGGCCTGGTCCGAGCCGGTCCATGATCGGCGGAAAGGCGACGTTCTCGTCGGAGAGTTCGACGAGCTTGAGGACGCCGATGGTCTTGAGGAGGCCGCGGCAGGTGTCGTTGACGTGGAGGAGGACGACGGGGGAGGGCGACTTCAGCCGGAAGCGCTTGTTGATGCCGACGATGAGGCCGAGGAAGGTCGAATCCATGTACTCGCAGGGGCCCAAATCCATATAGACGGCCGAGGGGGGAGGGGAGGCGTCGAGGCGGGCGAAGGCCTTGGCCTTGAGCTCCGGGCAAATCGAGGCGGTGACGTGTCCCTGGGCCCGAATATAGATGTCGCCGTCCTGGTCCTTGTAGAAAATCGCCTCCTCCACCGGAGCCTCCTCGCGATCCATGCCTTGCCTTGTAGATTACCGCTTCGGCCGCTATAATGCAACGGCCATGGCCGAGCGAACAGCGATGATGGACCAATACCGGCGGGCGAAGTCCCGGCATCAGGATGCCGTGCTCTTCTTCCGGCTCGGCGATTTCTACGAGATGTTTTTCGAGGACGCCGTCGAAGTGAGCGCCCTCCTCAATCTCACCCTGACCAAGCGCCAGGGCGAGCCGATGTGCGGCGTCCCCTATCACGCGGCCCGCTCCTACATCGCCCGCCTCCTCAAGCTGGGCAAGAAGATCGCCCTCTGCGAACAGCTCTCCGAGCCGGGGCAGGGCAAGATCGTGGAGCGGGACGTCGTCGAGGTCATAACGCCCGGCACCGCCCTCGAGGAGGACTTCCTCGACCAGGGCGCCAACAACTACCTGCTCGCCCTCTGCGAGGCCCGCGGCCGCCTCTGCCTCGCCTACGTGGACATCTCCACCGCCGAATTCCGCGCCTTTTCCTTCCCCGCCGGGCTTCCCGTCCTCGCCGAGGAACGGCTCCGCAAGGAGTTCTACCGCCTCGCGCCGCGGGAGGCCCTCGTGCAGCAGAGCCTCCTCGAGCGGCCCGAGGTCGCGGCCGCCCTGGGCGAGCGGAACGCCCTCATCGTCAACCGCCTGCCCGACTGGTCCTTCGACGCGATTTCGGGCGCCGAGGAGCTCAGGCGGCGTTTCGGCCTCGCGACGCTGAAGGGTCTCGGCTTCGAGGACGACGCGCCCGAGCTCGCGGCGGCGGCGGCCCTCCTCCGCTATGTGGACGACGCGGCCAAGGCGACCGCGCCGCACCTCCGCGGCCTCAGGCCCTATCTCGAGGAGGACTACGCCCTCGTCGACGAGTCGAGCCAGAAAAACCTGGAGATCACGCAGAACCTCCACGACTCGAGCCGCGCCTACAGCCTCCTCGAGGTGCTCGACGAGACCCGCTCCGCCCCCGGCGCGCGGCTTCTGCGGCAGTGGCTCCTCCAGCCCCTGCGCCGCCGCGGTGCCGTGGAGGCGCGCCTCGAGGCCGTGGATTTCCTCTACCGCGACCAGCGCCTCCTCCGCGAGCTCCGCGAGGCCCTGGGCCGCCTCCTCGACGCGGAGCGCCTCGCCTCGCGCGTCGCGATGGACAAGGCCCACGCCAAGGATCTCCTGGCCCTCCGCGACTCGATCGCCGCGGCTGAGGCCGCGCGGGCGCTGCTCGCCACGGCCGGCGCCCCCGGCCTCCTCGCCGCGGGACCCTCGCCCGAAGAGGCGGCCGCCGCCGCCGGGCTTCGCTCCCTCGTCGACCGCGCCATCATGGAGGAGCCCTCGATCCTCCTCTCCGAGGGCGACTTGATCCGTCCGGGCTACGATCCCGAACTCGACCGCCTCCGCTCGATCAAGGAGGATTCCCGCTCGGTCCTGGAGGCCTATCTCGAGGAGGAGCGCGCGGCTTCCGGCATCTCGAACCTGCGCGTGCGCTACAACCGCATCATCGGCTACTACCTCGAGGTGTCGAAGGGAAAGCTCGAGGCGGTGCCCGCGCATTTCGTCCGGCGCCAATCCCTCGTCAACGGCGAGCGCTACTCGACGGCCCGCCTGGCCGAGCTTGAAAGCGAGATCAACGGCGCCACGGAACGCATCGTCGAGCTCGAGAAACGGCTCTTCGTGGAGATCCGCGAGCGCGCCAAGCTCGCCGTGCCCGCCCTCCTCGCGATGGCCGGGGCCGCCGCCGTCCAGGACTGCCTCGCCTCCTTCGCCTGGGCGGCGACGGTCCGCGGCTACTCGCGGCCTTCCGTCTTCGAGGACGGCCGGCTCCGCATCGTGGAGGGCCGGCACCCCGTCGTTGAGGCCCACCTTCCCGCCGGCGCCTTCCAGCCGAACGGCCTGGAGCTCTCCGCGGACCCGCTCGGCGCGGGGAGCGAAGCCGGCGCCGGGGGAGGGCCCGCCGCGGCCTCCTTCGCGCTGATCACCGGACCGAACATGGCGGGCAAATCGACCTTTCTCCGCCAGACCGCCCTCATCGCGCTCATGGCCCAGGCGGGTTCCTTCGTCCCCGCGCTGGAGGCCGAGATCGGCCTCGTCGACCGCATCTTCTGCCGCGTCGGCGCCCAGGACAACCTGGCGCGCGGCGAATCGACCTTCCTCGTCGAGATGCACGAAACCGCGCGGATTCTCAACACGGCCACGGCCGCCAGCCTCGTGGTCATGGACGAGGTCGGGCGCGGCACGAGCACGATAGACGGGCTGTCCATCGCCTGGGCCGTCAGCGAAGAGCTCCTCGCCGGCCTCGGCTGCCGCAGCCTTTTCGCCACCCATTACCACGAGCTCACCGCCCTCGAACACCCCCGCCTCAAGAACCTGTCCCTCGCGGTTCTCGAGGAGGAGGGCGAGGTCGTCTTCCTGAAACGCATCGAAGAGGGCGCGGCCGCGGGTTCCTACGGCCTCCACGTTGCCCGCCTCGCCGGTCTGCCCGTCCAGGTCCTCGCGCGCGCCGCCGAGGTCCACGCCGAGCTTTCGCGGAAGGAAAAAATCCTGCCGGGAACCGCGGGGAGGGGCGCGGCCGGGGCGGGCGCCGCCGGAGCCGCGGCGGTCGGCGCCGCGGGCCCCGCTCCTGGCGCGGAGGACGGCGCCGGCGCCGCGGCCAAGGCCGCCAAGGCCGCCAGGGCGGCTGCCCAGGGCGGACTCTTCTCGCCGGGCGACCTCGTGCTCGCCGAGCTCGCCTCCCTCGACATCGACTCCCTCGCCCCCCTCGAGGCCTTGAACCGCCTCGCCATTTTGAAGAAGCGCCTTCAAGCGCGGTGAAGCGGCGCGGGCGTATCCCCCGCGTGCGCCGCCCTTCCGTCCCCGCTTTCCTGTCCCTCCTCCTGCCCGCCGACTGCGCGCTTTGCGGCGGGGCGCTCCACGGCCTGCCCACGCCCGGCCGGGCCCCGCTCTGCCCCGACTGCGCGGCCACCCTCGCGCCGATCCGCGAACCGCGCTGCCCCGCCTGCGGCAAGGCCCTCGTCTCGGAGAGCGGACGCTGCATGCGCTGCCGCAAGCGGGAATGGTCCTTCGACGGGGCCTTGCCGCTTTTCGCCTATGAGGGCGCGGCCGCTTCCCTCGTCCTGGCCTACAAGATAGGCGGCCGCCGGAGCCTCGGGCCCTATCTCGCCGGGCTTCTCGAGGCCGAGTTCCGTCCGCGCTGGCCGGAACGGCGCCTCGTGCCCGTGCCGCCCCGGCCCGGGAAGATCAGGGAGCGCGGCTGGGACCAGGTGGAGGAGCTCGCGCGGCTCCTCGAGCGCCGCGGCCTCCGCGTGGAGCGGCTCCTCGAACGGCGTCCCTCGGGCGAGCAGAAGCGCCTCGACCTTCCCGGGCGCTTCGCCAACGCGGCGGGCGCCTACGCGCTCAAGTCGGGAGCCCGTCCGTCCGGCGACTACGTCCTCCTCGACGACGTGCTCACGACGGGAGCCACCCTGGAGGCCTGCTCCCGGGCCCTCCTCGGTGGCGGCGCCGCGTCCGTCTCCGCCC
>DAINBW010000081.1:0-8910 GCA_036732745.1 Spirochaetales bacterium
CGAAAATCCCGATGCCTCGCGCGGCAAAAGAAAGGCGGCCCCCCGCGGAGCCGCCTTTGGACAACGACGCGTCAGCCGACGCCATGGCTTACGGAGACGGCTTCACCTCGGCCGCGTCCGGCGCCAGCTGGATGACGTCGCTGTCGGCCTGCTGGATGGTGAGCTCGGCCGGCTCGTCCTGGCGGGGCGGGGCCGTGAAGCGGTAGAGCACCGCCTCGTCCCCGGCGCCCGCCATGATGGCGGGAATCGACACGACGACCTCGCTCCAGGCCAGCGGGATCCTGATGGTTCTCGAGGCCTTTTTTTCGTCGCCGTCCAGGGACTCGACCCTGATCACGTGGCGGGCCCCCATCACCATGGCGATCGCCCTTTCGGCGCGGCCCATCTCCTCCGGCTCCTCCGAGCCGTCGACGTAGACGGCCGAAAGCTCGGGGGCGCGCAACTTGGCGTCGCCCTCCCCGACGGAGTTCGTGTCGAGGTAGATCGTGTGGCCCTTGCCCGTGAGGAACAGCGCCACCGAAAGGGCCAGCACCGCGGCGGCCAGGCAGGAGCGCGCGATCAGCCTGCGCTTGGTCATTTCTTGCCTCCCTTCGCTTCGCGCGCCGCCTTGGCCGTCGCCGCCTTCGCGAGCGCCGACTTGGTGCCCCCCCGGAGGGAGGCCCGCGCCGCGTCGGCGTTGGCCTGGCGCTTCCAGGCGAAGAGCACGAGGGACAACGCGATGACGCCGTAGCTGATGAACTGCCGGAAGAATTCGCCGAGCTGCGCGGAGCCGATGAGGTTCTTGCCGGCCATCGGCGAGACGATGAACATGAGGTGGAAGAGGATGACGCCGACGATCACGTTCGGGATGGAGGCGCGCGCCACCGAGGCGCCGCCGATGAGGAGGGCCGCGATGGAGAACATGCCCGTCTGCTCGTGGGAGTTGTAGGTGTTGAGCGTGCCGATGTTCTGGAGGAAGATGATCTGGCCGTAGCAGGCGAGGAGGGTCGAGATGATGATGGCCACGACCCGCGTGCGCTCGACGGGGATGCCCGAGGCCAGCGAGACGGCCCGGTCCTGCCCCACCGCCCGCATGTCCTGGCCGAGCTTGGTCTTGCGGAACCAGACTATGAAGACGCACATCGCGGCGATCACGAGATAGGTGGCCGCGGGGATCCTGAGGCCGGCCACCGTGAGCGGGATCAGCTTGTCGAGGGACTGGCGCACGCCGATGAGGTCGATGACGTTGCGGATGCCGTAGCCGCGCGAAAGCAGGATCGCCGGCGTCAGGATCGGGATGATGGTGCCCATCGCGTAGAGGACCAGGAACTGGTAGATGCCGTTCATGAAGAAGCCGAGGATGTAGCCCGTCACCATCTCCCGGCCCTTGGCCCGGTTCAGCACCTGGCCGCAGATCCAGCCGAGGAGGACGGCGATCGGCGTGGAGATGATCGCGGCGAGCATGACGCCGGGGAGCCCGACGATGTTCCAGTCCGTCACGAAGATGAGGCCGATCTGGCCGGCCATCGCGCCGAGGACCATGCCGAAGTTGAGGCCCATGCCCGCCATGACCGGCAGGAGCAGGGAGAGCACGAGGAAGGCGTTGCGGCCGAGCCTCGTCAGGATCTCCTGGACCAGGTACTTCGGCGAGAAGCCGGAGACGGGGATGGCCGCGGCGATGATGACGATGAAGAGGATGACGACCGCGTTGTCGATGAGGAAGAGCCGGAGCTTCTGTTTCATTTGGCCACCTTCGTCTTCCGCGTGAGCGCGTAGAGGATCATGCCGTTCGAGATGACGACGCGGATGACCTCGGACATGTCGGCCTTGATGACCGAGTTGATGACCGAGGGCGTCATGGTGAGGATGCCCTGGAAGAGGAAGGTGCCGACGAAGACGTTCGCCATCGTGGCCTTGTTGACGCTCGCCCCGCCGATGAGGATCGCCGCCACGGCGGGGAAGGTCATGGAGAAGGGCCCCTCGTAGAGCTGGATGAAGCCGAAGCTCTGCTGGTAGACGATGATGCCGAGCGCGCCGAGCATCGTGGAGATGACGACGCTCGTCGTGCGCATCCGGTTGACGTCGATCCCGGAGGCCCGCGCGTAGATCGGATTCGAGCCGACCGCCGTCATCGCCGTGCCGGTCCGCAGGTGGAGGAAGAACCAGACGAGGGCGGCCGTCGCGAGGAAGACGAGGATCATGCCCGTCGGAAAGACGAACTCCTCGCCGATCCGGACCGCGAGGAAGTTGGAGAGGATCTTGTCCCAGAAATTGCCGACGGAGATCGTCGTCCGGAGGCCCTCTCCCGCGAAGCCCCAGACCATGGTCGGGCTCTTGTAGGGAAGGACGATCCAGCCGATCGACATGAGAGTGATGGAGGAGAAGCCGACGTAGGTCGCGATCATCATCTCGTCGCCCTTGACCCGGTTCAGGAGCTTGCCGTAGGCGTAGCCGAAGACGGCGCCGAAGGCCAGGGCGATGCCGATCGCGGCGCCGAAGCCGGAGGCTCCGACGAGCCCGAGCTCGATGGAGATGGTCGCGCCGAGGAGACCCGCGATGACGCCGAGGGGCAGTCCGAAGTTGAGTCCGCAACCGGCCTGGATCATCGGGACCATCGCCAGGACCATGATGCCGTTCATGCCGAAGCGGGCGATGGTGTTGGACAGGGAGCTCGAGAGGCTGACGCCGACGATCGGCGCCAGGATGAAGAGCGAGAGGAGGAAGAGGGCGATGATGATGCGCGGAAGGCCGAAGTCCGCGACGAAGCGCTTGATCTTGTCCATGTTAGGCCCTTCCCGCGGCGCCCGCGGCTTCCGGTTCGGGGACGCCGGCCATGAGGAGGCCGAAGTCCTCGATGGGGGCCTCGGGCGGCAGCGTGCCGGAGATCCTCCCCTCGTCGACGATGGCGATGCGGTCGCAGATGGAGCGGAGCTCCTCGAGCTCGCTGGAGACCATGACGACGGTGGTGCCGTACTCGCGGTTGTACTTCCTGATCGTGTCGAGGACGAGGCGCTTGGCGCCCACGTCGATGCCGCGGGTCGGTTCGGAAACGAAGAGGATGGAAGGCTTGAGGGCGAAGGCCTTGGCCAGGCAGACCTTCTGCTGGTTGCCGCCGGAGAGGTTGCCGGCGCGCTGCCGGGTGCCCGTGCACTTGATGTCGAGGGCGGCGATGTATTCCTCGGCGAGCGCCTTCATGGCGGCGTCGGAGCGCCACTTGAAGAGCCCGCCGAGGAGCGGCCGGATCGCCGCGCCGCGGATCTGCATCGCGGTGAAGGCGATGTTCCAGTCGATGCCCTCGTCGAGGAGGAGTCCGACGCCGCGGCGGTCCTCGGAGACGAAGGCCATGCCCGCCTCGAGCGCCTTGCGGGGCGCGTTGAGCGGCACTTCCTTGCCGCGGAGCCGGAGCGTCCCGCCGGCCATGTAGAGGCCCATGAGCCCGTTCGGGATGCCGAGCTTGCCCTGGCCCGCGAGTCCGCCGATGCCGAAGATCTCGCCTTCGGCGACGGAGAAGGAGACGTCGCGGACGGTCTCGCCGGGCATGTCCACCCAGAGCCCCTCGATCTCGAGGGCGGGGGAGCCCGTCGGCCGCTCGGCCGGCGGCCTGATCGCCGCGGCGCCCTCGATGGAGCGTCCGACCATGAGCGAGGCGACCTCGCGGAGCGTGAGGCCGGCCGCGGCGGTTTCCTTGACGAGGTGGCCGTCGCGGAGGACGACGACCTTGTCGCAGATGTCGATCACCTCGCGGAGGCGGTGCGAGATGAAGATGATGGCGATGCCTTCGGAGGCGAGGGTCTTGAGCGCCGTGAGGAGAGTCTCGGCCTCGGACTCGGTGAGGACGGCCGTCGGCTCGTCGAGGACGAGGAGCTTCACGTTCTCGCGGTCGAGCTCGCGCGCGATCTCCGTGAACTGCTTGTGGCCGACGGGCATTTCCTTCACGAGCGTGTTCGGGTCGATCTCGACGCCGAGCTTCTCGATGGCCTTTTTCGCGCGGTGGTCCATGAGGGTGCGGTCCAGCACGCTCATGCGGTCGCCGAAGAGGTCCACGAGGCCGTTCGTCTTGAGCGACTCGCGGTTCAAGAGGATGTTCTCCGTGGTGGTGAAGCCGGGGAGGAGGGAGAACTCCTGGTGCACCATGCCGATGCCGGCGTCGAGGGCGTCGAAGGGGCTCTTGAACTTGCATTCGGCGCCGTTGAAGACGACCGAGCCCTCGTATCCGCCGGTGTCGGCGATGACGGTCATGCCGAAGAGGATGCGCATCAGGGTGGTCTTGCCCGCGCCGTTCTCCCCGACGAGGCCGACGATCTCGCCGGGCCGCACGTCGAAGGATATCCCCTCGAGCACCCGCGTTCCGTTGTATTCCTTCCCGACGCCGCGAAGGCTCAGGATCGGTTGCGTGGGTTCCATCGTTTCCTTTCCGTTTTTCTTGCCGAGCCGGCCCGCCCCGCGGCGGGCCGCATGACGAGAAAAGGCCGCCCGCGAGGGCGGCCTTTCCCGGTTCCGGCCGCTCGAACTATTTCTTCGTGAGTCCGGAGGTGATCTTGAGGTACTTCTCGGGCACGTCGATCTCGGCGGACTTGATGTAGCCCCTGCCGAAGATGTAGGTGTCCTGGAGGAGGAGGAGGAAGTTCTTGGCCTTGACGCCGGTGGAGGCGTCGACGTACCAGGAGCCGCCCCACTTGGCGCCGGGGGTGTACTTGCCGAAGGCGGAGAAGATGTCGGTCATGCTGGTCATCTTGGACTTGCCGTCGATGACGCGCTTGGCGTGCTCGGTGAGGCCGGCGGTCGCGCAGTAGCCGAAGGAATAGGACCAGGTGCCGAGGCGGCCCTTGGCGTCCTTGGCGACGAGGGTGTCCTCGATCTTCTTCATGATGGCGGGGAAGTTGCCCTTCTCGGCCTTGAGGTCGATGCCGAGGGCGCCGGGGAAGCCGAGGAGGGGCGAGGGGAGGGAGGCCTCGACGAAGATGCCGCCGTACTGGACGATCTGCTTGATGAGGGGCTCGGTGTGCGCGTCGTTCGTCGCGTAGAAGGCGGTTTCCTTGCCGTACTTCTTGACCCACACGGGCACGTTCTCGAGCATGAACTGCTGGGCGCCGACGACGCCGACCTCGCTGGTCGGATCGGGGGCCGTCTCGAAGACGAACTTGAGACCGAGGTCCTTGCAGGCCTCCTCCATGATCATGCGGCGGCGGGTCAGGGTCTCGACGCTCATGTGGCGGGGGAAGGAGATGTGGACGAAGGTCTTGGCGCCGAGCTGCTTGGCCGCCCAGATGACCCGGTAGCCGGCGGAGACGAAGTCGTTGCGCATGACGAGGTCGGCGATGGAGGAGATGACGAGCGGGTCCTCCTGGGGAACGCCGGCGAGGAGGAGGATGTCGGGGCGCGCCTCGCGGACGCGGCGGAAGCCTTCGGTGGCGCCCGGCACGGCCTGGTTCATGATGATCGCCTTCATGAGGGGGTCGTTGGCGAGGCTGACGATCTGGGAAATCGTCGTCTCCTGCTCCGCCATGAAGTTGGCGGGGTAGGTGAGGTGCTGGATCATGCCGCCGTTCTTGACGTCGCCGTATTCCTTGATCATGGCCTCGGCGCCGCGGAGGTCGTCCTCGGACTGCGAGGACGTGCCGGTGACGATGCCGATGTGGTACTTGGCCTGGGCGAAAGCTCCCGTCGCCGCGACGAGGAGCGCGAGCGCGGCCGCGAGGGCCCGACGCTTCGTGATCATAGTGCCTCCTTAAATGGATAAAAGCCGAACTAATCCGGATTGTAGCATGGTCCGCCGCCGCGTCAAGGCTCTATTGACGGAATGGGCCTACGTTGTCCGGTTTACCCGCGCGTTTGCGCCGGCCGCCCGGGGGCGGTATACTCACGGCATGGAATGGCAAACCCTCCTCGGCCCTCGTTCCGCCGAGGGACGCACCACGAGCGGACGCACCGAGTTCGAGCGCGACCAGGACCGCGTCATTTTCTCCTCGGCCTTCCGCAGGCTCAACGACAAGACCCAGGTCCTGCCCGTGCCCGAGCACTACTTCGTGCACAACCGCATGACCCACAGCATCGAGACGGCGAGCGTCGGCCGTTCCCTCGGCAGCATCGTCGGGGAGCGGGTCCTGGCCGCCGCGGATCCCGACTGGGTTCCCGAATCCACCCACGAGCTCGGCGATCTCGTGCAGGCCGCCTGCCTCGCGCACGACATCGGCAATCCGCCCTTCGGCCATTCGGGAGAGGACGCGATCTCGAGCTTCTTTTCCGCGAATCCCGCCCTCCTCGAGGGCCTCGATCCCGCGGCGCGCCTCGATTTCGAGCGTTTCGAGGGCAACGCCCAGGGCTTCCGCCTGATCTCCGCCTCGTCCCCGGGCCTCAGGCTCACCGCCAACACGATGGCCGCCTTCACGAAATACCCGCGCGAAAGCCGCGTCGCGCGCTACGCGGACCCCGCGGACTCCGGCCGCCGCGACCAGAAAAAGTACGGCGCCTTCCAGGGCGAGCGCGCGATCCTCGAAACCTGCCTCGCCTCCTTCGGGGCGCGTCGCCTCGCGGCCGAAGGCGTCGCCTTCGCGCGCTATCCCTTCGCCCACCTCGTCGAGGCGGCGGACGACATCTGCTACCTCGTCATCGACCTCGAGGACGCCGTCCGCCTCGGCATTATCCGCCTCGCGGAGGTCGAGGCGGAGCTCGAATCGGTCGTGCGCGACGATCCCGAGCGCGACGGCGCCCTGTCCCCGCCCCGCGGCGACGAGGGCGAGCGCGTCGCCTACCTCCGCGCCAAGGCGATCAACAGCCTCATCTTCCAGAGCGCGGCCGTCTTCGCCCGGCGCCGCGCGGAGATCCTCGCGGGCGGCTACGCCTCCAGCCTCACGGACGAGATACCGAGCGCCCCCGCCCTAGAGGCGATAGAGAGCATAACGCGCGAGAAGCTGTACCGGCACCGGCCGGTCCTCGAGATCGAGGCGGCCGGCTTCGAGGTCGTCGGCGGGCTTCTCGAGCTTTTCGTGGAGGCGGCCGCCGGCCGCTCCGGGCCGCGCGGGCGCATGATCCTCGATCTCTTTCCCGAAATCAGGGTGGAAGGGAACGCTTCCCGCTACGATTCCCTCCGGAGGATCACCGACTACGTCGCGGGCATGACGGACTCCTTCGCCATCTCCACCTACCGCCGGCTCCGCGGCTACGAGCTGCCCAAGCTGTACTGAAGGCCGCGGCCCTGCCGGCGTGTTGGCTTTCGGGCCGGCGGGCGGGCTGACTGGCCAGCTTTCGGGCCGGCGGGCCGGCGTGGGGGCTTGCGGGCCGGCGGGCGGGCTCTCGGGCCGGCGGGCGGGCCGGGCGTGGCTGCGGTATACTTAAGGCATGGCGACGCGACGGTCCCGGCGACTTTTCCCACCACCCATGGCCTTTCTGGCCTTCCTGGCGGCGATGGCCATCGGTTCCTCCTGTTCGCTTTTCGGCATGGACGCCTCGGGGAGCGCGAAGCCACGCCACGTCTTCCTCTTCATCGGGGACGGCATGAGCTACGGCTCCGAGGTGGCCGCCTCGCGGTATCTTTACGGCGCCGACGAAGGCCTCGCCTGGCATGCTTTCCCCTTCCGGGCCTGGGCCGCCACCTGGGACGCGAGCGCCTACGACGTCTTCGCCGCCGACGCCCTCGCTCCGGGCTTTGATGAGAGCTCCTTCGATCCACTCCTCGGCTACGATCCGGCTCGGGGCGGCGAGGAGCCCTGGCCCCTCGGTCCGGACGCGCGCGCCTATCTCCTGCGCGCGGCGACGGATTCCGCCTCCGCCGCCACGGCGATCGCGACGGGCCTCAAGACGGAGAACGGCAACATCGCCTGGGCCCGGGGCGATCCCTCAGGCGGCGCCCTCGTCACGATCGCGGAGTCGGCGCGCTCGCGCCTCGGCTCCGCCGTCGGCATCGTCAGCACGGTGCCCTTCAACCACGCGACTCCCGCCGCCTTCGCCGCGCATTCGCCGCGGCGCGACGCCTACGCCGGCATCGCCGCGGAGATCCTCGGCTCGACCAAGCCCGAGGTGCTCATCGGCGGCGGGCACCCCGGCTGGAACGCGACCTATTTCACCTCGGCGGCCCTGGCCGACGCGAAGGCCTCCGGCGCCTGGACCGTGGTCGAACGCGCGGCCGGCCTGGACGGCGGCGACAGCCTGGCGACGGCGGCCGCCGCCCTCGGCGCGGGGGGACGGCTCTTCGGCCTTTTCGGCGGCGCCGACGGCGCCTTCGAGGCGCCGATTCCCCTCCACAGTCCCGGCGCTCCGGCCTTCGTCGCGGAGCCGGAGAATCCCAGCCTCGCGGAAGCCGTGGTCGCGGCGATCGAGGTGCTGGCCCGCGACCCGGACGGCTTCCTCCTCGTCGCCGAGCAGGGCGACGTCGACTGGGCGAACCACGCGAACGACTTTTCGCGGATGCTCGGCGCCGTCGGCTCGCTCGACGCCGCGGTCGGGGCCGTCGTCGACTATGTCGACCGGCCCGGCGACGGGATCGACTGGGGCAACAGCCTCCTCGTCGTGACCGCCGACCACGGGACGGGCCTCCTCCGCTTCGACGCGGCCTCGGCGATCGGCAAGGGAGCCTTGCCTTCCTCCCGGGCCGGCGCGGTCTACTCGTATCCCGGCGGAACGGTTTCGTACAACGCGACATCGCACCAGAACGAGCTCGTGGGCTTCGCGGCGGTCTGGGCGCACTGCCTGATGCAGGGCCACCGCTGGGGCTGGGCGCGGTGGGTTCGCGCGGAAGAGCGCGCGCTGGTGCTGGCGTCGCCCGCGAAGAGCCAGATGGTGTTCCCGGCGGCGTGGGTTCGCCGCCAGCTCCGCAAGCAGGAGCCGACGGCGGTGCAGCAGTTCAACATGCTGAGCGCGGGCGAGAAGCCCGCGGCCGAAGAGCCTACGGCGCTGTGGTGAACTGAACCGTGCGGCGCTGGATGCCGACGACGG
>DAINBW010000082.1:0-8867 GCA_036732745.1 Spirochaetales bacterium
GCCCCATGCCGCCCATCATGCCGCCCATCATCGCCCCGCGGCCGTAGCCGTTCGAGGCGGCCACCGGCCGGAGCAGGATGAAGGATTGGCCGTCTTGGCTTTTTTCGAAAACGGGGACGAGGGCTCGTTCCACCACTATGGTCGCGGGGGCGCTTCCCTTGACGACAAGCCCGGCGCCGCGGCTTCCGTAGAGTCCGAAGCCGAGGATCGGTGAAGCATCGGCCAGTTCGAGTTCCCCGTTTTGGGAAAAAGCCTCGACGAGGGCCGAGGAAGCGCGGTATGCCTCGAACTGGTAGGCCAGGCGGCGCGACTGGTCCTCCCGCAGGACCATGGCCCAGACCAAGCCGATGGCCGCGCCGAGAACGAGCGCGGCGAGAAAGGCGAAGCGGGCGACGCCGGAACGGAGCGTTTTCACCCTTGGAGTGTAGACCTCGCTCAATGCTTCAGCAAGGGCGTTTGTGTCCGCGCGGCGCCATCCGTCGCCGATCGCCCCCGATTGCGGCGGCTCCGTCACCCGGTGTACAGTTGCCGCATGGCCGCAACCAGCTCGAAGAAGCTCCTCGACGAGGCGATCAAGGCCGGCGAGGCTCGCGACTACGGCCGCGCGGTCGAGCTGCTCACCGCCATTCTCGCCGAGGAGGACGCCGCGCCCGAGGCCCTGCTCTTCTTGGGGCGCAGCCACCATGCCCTGGGCGAATGGGGCAAGGCCATCGAAGCCCTACGGCTCTATGTCCGGGCTGGCGGCGACCGCGCCGCGGGTTTCTTCTTCCTCGGCAGGGCCTATCTCGCCGCCGGGCGGTCGGAGGAAGCCGTGGCCTGCCTCCGGCGGAGTCTGGAAGCGGATGACGCGAAGGCCCACACCTGGGCCCTCCTGGCCGCCGCCCTCCTCAAGGAAAAGCGCAGCAAGGCCGCCCTCGCCTGCCTGGAAAAGGCCGTCAACCTGGCGCCCGGCGACCAACGCATTTTCCGCGGCTACCTCAACGCCTTGTTCGTCCGCGCCGTGAAGCTCCTTGCCCGCGGCGAGGCCGACATGGCGAGGCAGATGCTCGGCTTCGCCATCCAGAACGGCCTCGACGGTCCCGGACCTCGGCTGTGGAGGGCCCGGGCCTTGCGCGAGCTCTCCCGCTTCCCGGAAGCCCTCGCGGACGCCGAGGCGGCCCTCTCCTATTCTCCCGACGACGAATCGATCCACTGGCTTCGCGCGGGACTCCTCCACGCCGCGGGGCGCAAGAACGAGGCCTTGGCCGAATTCGAGCGTCTCCGGGGCGGGAATCCCGACCTGCCGCGGGCGCCCCAGGACAGCCGATCGCTGGGCAGGCTCCGCGCCTCGGTGGCCTTCCGCGAGGAGCGCTGGCGCGAGGCCCTCTCCGAGGCCCTGTCCCTGCTCCGTGCCGAACCTAACGATCCCGCCATCCGCGCCATCGCGGCCGAAAGCCTTCTTGCCCTCGGCCAGACGGAACGGGCCCGCGACCACTGGGAGCGGGCCATCGAGTCCGATCCCGAGGAACCCTACTTCCGCCTGGGCCTGGCCCAGGCCCTCTGGGAACTCGGCGATTTCCGCGGGGTCAGGGCCGCAGCCGAGCGCGCGGCCGCCCTCGGCGCCGAGCGCCCCATGGTCGAATACTACGCGGCCTTGGCGGACTCCCGCCTGGGCGCGGCGCCGGAAACCCTCGTGCCGCGGCTCCAGGCGCTGCTCCGCGCGCGCGGCGCCGATCCTCGCATCATGTTCGCCCTCGGCGAGGCCCTCTACCGCACCGGACGCCCGGACCTGGCCGGCGGCTGGTTCGAAAAAGTCCTGGCCTTGGTCCCCGACCACGAACTCTCCCTCCTCTACCGCGCCTCCGTCGCCGAATCCCTTGGCGACGAGGCGGCCCTCGCGGAGGCCTACGAAGCCTATCTCGAAGCCTATCCCGACAACGAAAAAATCCGCCGCGAGTACCTCGACACGCTGGTCGCCCGCGGCGACTGGGAAGCCGCCGCCGCCTGCCTCGAGGCGGGCCTCGCCTACGCCCAATCGAGCGAACGCTATCGTCGCCTCCTCGCCCTGGCCTACCGCAACTCCGGCCGCTTCCGCGAGGCCGCGATTCTCTACCGGGACCTCCTGCGCCGCGCGCCGGAGGACGAAGAGCTCCTCCTTGCCTTGGCGCTGTGCCTGGAGCGCGACGGGCGGGGAGATTACGCCCTGGCCCTGCTCGAAAAGGCCCCGGCCTCGGTCAAGAAGGCCGCCGCGCCCTGGATCGTCCTCGGCATCCTCTACGGCCGTCGTGGCCGAACCGAGGCCTCCGTGGATGCCCTGCGCACGGCCGTTGAGCTGGAACCGCGGAATCCGCGCGCCTGGCGCGACCTCGGCAAGACCTACGAACGAGGCGGCCTCGAGGCCTTCGCCCGCAGCGCTTACGAAAAGGCCGAGGAACTGGATCCCCGGGAGCGCGCCCATCGGGCGACCGGCGGCTCGAGCGGCGCCATTCCCCGGCCGGCCCGGCCGGCGGGCGACGCGGCGCCAAGGAAACCTGGCGCGACGAAGGCCGCTGCGCCCGCAACCAAGGCCGCTGCGCCCGCAACCAAGGCAGCTGCGCCCGCAACCAAGGCAACCGCCGCCAAGCGCGCCGCCACGACAGCCACAAAGTCCTCGGCTACGACCGCCAAGCCGGCCGAGACCAAGCCGGCCGTGGCCAAGCCGGCCGCCAAGCCGGCCGCCAAGCCAACCGCAAGGCCCGCCGGCACGGCCGCCGCAAAACCGCGGCCGGGCAAGAAGGGCGCTTGACTCCCGCTCGCGATGCCCGATTTACCCGGCGGCGAGTATTGCGCTTTTTCCAGCCAATGCTATACTCCTAAAAGGAGGCCTCCAATGCCGGTAAAAGCCATGGATCTTTTCGACGCCTACGCCAAGAGCGCCCTGCCGAAGGATCACGGATATCTTGTTTCCTCCTTTTTCAGCACCCATACCGCGTATAGCCGCTACGAGATAGTCGCCTATTCCAACGTCAAATCGATCTATCCGAACGACGACGGCCTGACCTTCCAGACCGACGGCAAGAAACTGCACATACTCGTCGAGCCCGCCAACTACCACCAAAAGGGCATGGAGCCCTACGTGCGCCCGACCTCCGAGCAGATCCCCCACCGCTTCAACGAGCTCGAGGCCTACTCCTGCAAGAACCAGAGCAAGATCTACTACGGCAAGAACGCGGTCATCTCCTACGGCTCCTTCACCATCATGCGCCCGACGGGCATGAACTTCTCCTTCGTCTTCTACGCGCTGCCCGACGTCAACGAATCCATGCAGCTGTTCTTCGAAAAGACCTTCAACAAGGAGGCGGGCATTCCCCTTTCCGACTCCAAGAAGGTCGCCGCCTCCGTCGCCGCGAAGATCAAGACGGCGATGGCCTGGGAATACAGCGCCGAATAGCCTTTTCCTCCAGGCCCGAGGAAGACCGCCCCGAAGGGCGGTCTTTTTTTTGCCGCGGCCGGATCCGGCCTGCCCGCCCGGCCCGGCCCCGGGGGAGGAAACGAAACGAGGCCGCCCCGAAGGGCGGCCTCTGGCGCGTTGGGCGATAGAACTTGGCTACTTCGCGGCGTTCCGGCGCTCGATCTCCGCTTGGGCCACGGCCGTGATGGACAGAGGCACCTGGTAGGGCGAGCAGGAGACGTAATCCAGTCCCGCGTCCATGCAGAAGCGGATGTTGTCCGGATTGGCGCCGTGCTCGCCGCAGAGACCGGTAACGAGGCCGGGCCGCGAGAGCTTGCCGCGGCTCGTGGCCAGCGCGACGAGGTCCTTCACGGGGGCGGTGAGCTTGGAGAAGGGATTGCCGTCGATGAGGTCATAGAGCGAATAATCGGGCATGAAGGAGTTGAAGTCGTCTCGGCTGATGCCGAGGGTCGTCTGCGTGAGGTCGTTCGTGCCGAAGGAGAAGAACTCGCTGTAGCGCGCGATCTCCCCGGCCGCGAGCGCGGCGGCGGGCAGTTCGATCATGGTGCCGATCTTGTAGGGCACGGCCTTGGCGCCGAGCTCCTTGCGGACCTCCTCCTCGATGTCCACGAGGCCGCGGTAGGTCTTGCCCTCGATCTTCTTGCCGAAGACGATGAGCTTGAGCTCCGCCGCGTTCATGACGATGGGGATCATCACCTCGGGGCGAACGTCCACCTTCTCCTTCTGGAGCTTGTAGACCGCCTCGAAAATGGCCCGCACCTGCATCTCGTAGATCTCGGGGTAGGAAACGGCGATGCGGCAACCACGGTGGCCGAGCATCGGGTTGAACTCGGACAAGGAGTCGCAACGGGCCTGGATCTCGGGCTTCGAGAGCTTCTTGGCGCCCTTTCTGGCGCCGAGATGAGCGATGAGCGCTTCCATCTCGCCGGGATTGTGCGGCAGGAACTCGTGGAGCGGCGCGTCGAGGAGGCGGATCGTCACTTCCTTGCCGGCCATGACCTTGAAGAGGCCGTAGAAGTCGTCCCGCTGCATGGGCTTGAGCTTGTCGAGGGCCTTGATCCGCTCTTCGCGGCTGTCGGAGAGGATCATCTCGCGGATCACGTTGATCCGCTTCTCGTTGAAGAACATGTGCTCGGTGCGGCAGAGGCCGATGCCCTCCGCGCCGAACATGAGGGCAAGCGCGGCGTCGCGGGGCGAGTCGGAGTTCGCGCGCACGTGGAAGCGCTTCATCTGCCGCTTGGCCATCGCGATGAAGTCGAGGAGGCCTGAATCCTTCGGATCGGGCTCGATGAGGTCGGCCTTGCCCTCCCAGACGTTGGCGTCGCCGTAGTAGGGAACGTTGACGGTGATGTAATCGCCCTCGGTGACCGAGAGCTCGCCGATCGTGGCCTTCTTGCCGCGGATCCGCATCTCGGGCTTGACGAGAGACACCTTGCCGTACTGCCGCGCGACGACGGAGGCGTGGGCGGAGTAGCCACCCTCGCAGGAAAGGACACCCTGCGCGACTTCGATGGCCTTGACGTCCTCGGCGAAGGTGGAGGGCATGACGAGGATCATGCGCTTGTCCTCGCCGCGCTGCTGGGCGTTCCTGAACGCTTCGAGGAGGCCTTCCGTGCTGAAGTAGACGCGGCCTATGGCGGCGCCCGGGGCGCCCGTGATGCCGCCGGAGACGCCCTTGAGCTTCTTGACGCTCGAAAGGTTCACCACCGGGTGGAGGATCTCGTTGAGCCTGCCGGGGGCGATGGACTGGACGACGAAGGCCTCGTCCACGACCTTCCTGGCGTTGAGGTCGAGGAGGAGCTTGAGGTCGGCCTGCGTGCTCTTGGCCACGACCTGGCGCTGCTCGATGAGCCAGAGCTTCTTGTTTTCCACGGTGAAGCGGATCTGGCGGATCTCCATGTGGCGATCCTCGAGCTTGCGGGCGATCTTCTCGAGGTCCTTGAGGTAGGCCGCGTCGATGGCGTTGATGTCCTTGCCCGCGGCGCCGATCTCGTTGAAGCGCTCCTGGTAGAATTCGCCCTGGAGCCGGCGCTCGCCCGAGACCACGTCGCGGGTGTAGAAGGCGCCGGAGGCCGAGCCCTTGCCGTAGTTGCCGTAGACCATGGGCTGGACGAGGATGGCGGTATCCTCGGCGTCCTGCTCGTCGAGTTCGATGAGGCGCGATACGCGCTTCAGGGCGATCTCGAGCTGCCGTTCGGCGGCCTCGAAGAAGCCTTCGGGCAGGAGGGGCGCGTACTCGCCCATGAGGGCGGCGGCGCCCTTCGGCGCCTTCTCAGAGCCGAGGGCCTTGGCCACGGCGGCCGTCGCGGCCTTGAGCTTCTCGTGGTCCTTCTCGCGCTTCTCGAGCTCCGCGACGCGCTCCTCGACGGCCAGCATGCCGCGGACGAGGAAGAGCACCTCGTGCGCCGCGAAGTTGTCGCCGACGCCGGAGGCGAAGCCTTCGACCGTGTCCTTGGCGAGGCCGAAGTCGTGGAGGGTCGGATAATTCGAGATCGCGAGGTTGGGCGACACGACGATCTTGAAGAGCAGCGGCTTCTTGGGGTCGCCCAGGCGCTTGTCGACGATCTCCTCCACCTTTTTGAGGGTGGGGCGGATCGTCTCGATCACCTTCTGCTTGCCGAGGCCGGCCGCCGCGTCGGCGTCGATGATGAAGCCCGGCAGGATCGGGAGCGAAAGCTCGGCGAATTCGTTGGCCTGCCTGCCGCGCTGGCCGAGCTTGTCGAGGTCGACGCCCTTCTTGACCGTCTGGTTCTGGCTGAAGAAGTGGATGTTGTCCTTCATGGTCCTTCCCTTTTTTCCTTACGTCCGCGCCTTAGAACAGCGGGAGGACGGAGTTGACGGGGCCCCGAAGGAAGGCCTCGAACTGGGGGCTCGCGCCTTGCGCGAGATACCGCTGGAGCTTGGCGACGCCCTGGATCTCGTCGCCCGCGACGGCGAACTGGATCGAGGATCCGTGCTTGACCTTGCCCCACTTGAAAAGGGAATTGATGTCGGTGATGCGCTCGCCGTCGTAGTACACGAGGACCTGGAGGCTCGGGTACTTGACGTTGTAGCTGGCGATGACGCGCTTCCACGCCTCTACGTTGCCGTTGTGGAAGAGCTCGTTGGTGACCTGGACCGAATACATCGGGGTCATGCGGTTTCCCGGCTTGAGGGCGCGCTCGGCCTCGACGGCGGGCTTGTGTTCGGGAGCGGGAGCGGCCGCGGGAGCCGGGACCGCGGCGGCCGCCTTGCCCTTCTTGGGCGCGGGATTGGCCGCGGCCGGGGCCTTGGGTGCCTTGCCCTTGGGGGGCGCCTTGGCGCCGGCGGCGGGCTTTTCCTTGGCCGCCCTGTAGACGCAGTCGCCCTTCAGGAGCTCGGGCTTGACCTTGGGTTTCTTGCCGGAGAACAGCTCGACGAGGGCGCCGACGGCGGCGTCCAAGGTTCCGGGCTCGGCTTCCTTGGCGAAGCGCCCGGCCCAGGCGGCGACGATCTCGTGCTTGGAGAGCCGGTTGATCTTGGCCAGGCTTTTCGGGTTCTTCGGATTGACGACCAGCGGGCCGAGGTCGGGGTGGTGGTAGACCGCCACGAGGTCGACGGCGTTCCACTTTCCGGCTTCTTGGGCGATCTCGTCGAGATCGACGGCGGCGGCGGGCAGGTTGACCGAAACGGCCCGGTACTTGAACTTCTCCCCGAGGACCATCGAGACGACGGGAAGGACCTCCGCTTTGTCGAGGGATTTTTCCTCGAGGTACTCGCCGATGACGTCGGCTAGGTTTTCCTTGGCCGTTACCCGGTCCACCGCGGCGATGACCGTCTGTATGTGGCGGACGGTGGCATTGAAACCCTGCCGGTCGGCCAGCCCTTCGAATTGGCAACTGAGGCTTTTCATAATGCTAGGCCCCTCCCTTGAAAGAAGGGCCGTCCTCAACCGCAGGCGGTCGGACGGCCCCGCATATTTCTATACTAGCGCATTTTCGGCGACGCGCAAGATCGGCGCGGCGCCTAACGAACGATCGGGCCCGAAGGCCCGATCGGACGTACGCATCGGATCAGAGCTCCGTCATCCTCTTGTTGCCGCCGCCGCTGCGCTTGGCGGAGGACTTCTTGCCGGTGTCCACGACACCCTTGGCCTTGGAGGCGGGGCGCTTCGGCTGGGCCCGGACGTTGACCGGCTCGGGCTGGGCCATCATCGGCTCGTCGAGGGCGGCGGGCTCGGCGTTCAGCATGCTGAGGTAATCGGCGCCGGGGTTGCCGCTCGGGTGCTTCGGATCCTCCGTGGGGGGAGCGAAGGACTGGGCGATGTCCTCGCGGACCGTGGAGCGGCGGCGGCTGAAGGCCGCGAAAGCCGCGTCCTGGAAGCCCTTGGACACGCCGTGGAGGAACTCGTTGAGGACGTTGGCCATGCCGTCCAGCGTCGCCTTCTTCCTCTTGATGGAGCAGATGTCCACGTCGAGGAGGAGACCGGGCTGGATGTGGTAGGGGTTGATCATGTAGTCGAACTTGTCGAATTCCTTGTCGAGGAAGGAGAGCCTCTCCTCCATGACGCGGCGCTCGATGGGGTACTGGTACGAGTACATGGCCTTGAGCTTCTCGCCCATGATGATGAGCTTGGAGCGGATCTTGTCCTTCTCGAAGAGGTAGGTCCGGTTCATCTTCTCGACGTCGGTCTCGGCCGGCTTCACGAAGGAGATCTCGTCCCAGATCTTGTCGATGGACTCGTAGGCGGCCTCGCCCTTCAGGTCCTTCTTCGCCTTGATCTTGCGGCGGTAGATCTTCGCGAGATCGTCGAAGTCGGTGATGCGCTTCAGGAACTTGGAGTCCTCGTACTTCATCTCGAGCACGTCCCAGAGGTGCTGGACCTCGGTCTGGAACTGCATGAGCTGGACGTCGTAGGCCTTGCGCTCCTCGATGAGCTGCGCGTTGTCGTAGTACTGGAGGCGGATCTGGTAGCGCTCGTCGGGGAGATGGGCGGTATCGGTGTCCTCGTACTCGCGGATGATGAGGAGGCGGGCGTTCTTGAGGTTCTCGATGTACTGGTAGCCCATCTTCGAGGTGTCGAGGATGGAGGTGATCGAGTTGACGGCGGTGTTGTAGCCGCGGTTGCGGATGTTCTCGATGTCGACGATCTTCTTGAGGTTCTCGCGGACGTTGAGCTGGTCGAAGGTCGAGGGATCGATCTCGGCGCGGAGGTTGTTGATCCGCTCCATGAGGTCCTTGGCGATGATCGAGTAGCGCTTGGACTTCGGGTTCTCGGCGTCGTCGTCGGTGTAGTCCTTCACGCGGTTCATCTTCTCGAAGATGATCTCGGTGTCGGAAAGCTCTTCCTTGCCGGCGTCGATGAGGCGGTCCTTGAGCTTGTCGATCTCGTGGTCGATCTGGTCGACGAGGTGCTTGGAGATGAGGTCCTTGATGAGGTACTCGACCGTGACCTGGTAGTGGAAGATCGGGCTGATGA
>DAINBW010000083.1:0-8849 GCA_036732745.1 Spirochaetales bacterium
CGCGAGGGTCTCGGCGATGAGGATCTTTTCCGCCTCGGCGAGGGAGGAACCCGCGGGCACGCGCACGTCGTGGCTCTCGCCCGCCGCGCGGAGGGTCGGCGGCAGGTCGTCGGGGGTGAGAAGGGGGCCGCGCGACATGACGACGGCGCTTTCGACGCAGTTCCGGAGCTCCCGCACGTTGCCGGGCCAGTCGTAGGCGTAGAGGGCCGAGCGGGCCTTGGGGTCCAGCCCCTCGACGCGCTTGCCGTTCTCCTCGGCGAACTCGCGGAGGAAGGACATGGCGAGGAGGGGGATGTCGTCGCGCCGTTCCCGGAGCGGCGGCACGTGGATGTTGACGACGTTGAGGCGGTAGTAGAGGTCCTCGCGGAATCGCCCCTCGGCTATCTCCTTCTTGAGGTCGCGGTTCGTCGCCGCGATGATGCGGACGTCCGACTCCACCGTTTCCTCGCCGCCCACGCGCTCGAAGCGCCGTTCCTGGAGGACGCGGAGGATCTTGATCTGCACGTTCTGGTTGATTTCGCCTATCTCGTCCAGGAAGAGGCTGCCCTTGTCCGCGAGCTCGAAGCGGCCGCGCTTCCGGCCCGCGGCCCCGGTGAAGGAGCCCTTCTCGTGGCCGAAGAGCTCGCTCTCGAGGAGGCTCTCCGCGAGGGCCGCGCAGTGCACCTTGACGAGGGGCCCGTCGCGGCGCGGCGAGAGGTTGTGGATCGCGTCCGCGACCAGTTCCTTGCCGACGCCGGACTCGCCCGTGACGAGTACGCTCGCCTTGGTCGGCGCGACGCGGCGCACGAGCTCGAAGACGCGCTTCATCTCCGCGCTCGAGCCGACGATGGAGCTCGTGCGGCGCTGGGCCTCCACCTCCGCCTCGAGCTCGCGGTTCTTCCGCGCCAGCTCGCCGCGCTCCAGGGCGCGCCTTGCGAGGAGGGAGAGGTGGTCGAGGTTGACGGGCTTCGTGAGGAAGTCGAAGGCGCCGAAGCGCATGGCCTCCACCGCGTCCTCGATCGTGCCGTGGCCGGTGAGGACGATGACGGGAAGCCCCGGGTAGCGGCCCGCGAGCGCGCGCAGGAGCTCGCCGCCGGAGAGGACGGGCATCTTGAGGTCGGTGATGACGAGGTCGACGTCGCCCTCCTCCACCGCCTTGAGGCCCGCGGCGCCGTCCGCCGCCGTGCGGACGACGTGGCCGTCCAGGGCGAGGGACTCGGCCAGGCCCTCGCGGATGTTCTTCTCGTCGTCGACGACGAGTATGGTGGCGCGCATCGCTAGGCCCTCCCCTCGGCGCCGGCCTCGTCCTTCCAGGCCAGGAGGCGGCGCTCGCGCTGCGGCACCGGCAGCGCGATGACGAATTTGGAGCCCTGGCCGGGCTTGGACCGCACGTCGATGCTCCCCTGGTGCTCCTTCACGATCTTGAAGGTGATGGTGAGTCCCAGCCCCGTCCCCGTTTCCTTCGTCGTGAAATAGGGCTCGAAGATCTTGGGCAGGTCCTCTTCGGGTATGCCGGTGCCCGTGTCCTCCACGCCGAGGAGGACCTCGTCGTCCTTGGCCTCCACGGAGAGGGTGAGCCTGCCGCCCTCGGGCATCGCCGCCAGGGCGTTCTTGGCCAGGTTGAGGAGGGCCTGCTTCATGTAGCGCTTGTCGATGAGGATGCGCGGGGCCTCCTCGGGGAAGTCGGTGACGATCTCCACGCCCGCGCCTTCCGCCTCGTAACGCAGGAGGTCGGCGGTCTCCGCGGCGACGATCCGGGGATCGGACTCGCGGAGCTCCACGTCCATCGGCCGCACGGCGAAGAGGAAGTCCACGACGATCTTGTTGAGGCGCTCGATCTCCTCGGTGACGACGCCGAGGTGCCGGTCCATCGTCTCCGGCTCCACGGCCTTGCCCGACTTGAGGGCGCGCTTCAGGAGCTGGATGTGGATGGAGATGGAGCCCAGGGGATTCTTGATCTCGTGGGCCACTCCCGCGGCGAGGGTCGTGAGGGAGGCCAGGCTCTCGGCGCGGCGGAGCTGGGCGTCGCGCTTGCGCTTATCGGTGATGTCCTCCAGGTGGAGGAGGGTGCCGGCGATGCGGCCGCGGGCGACGAGGGTCGTCGCGCTCGCCGCGACGAGGCGGGTCCGGCCGCCGGGCGCCTCGAGCTCGAACTCGCGGTCGATGACGCTCTCCTCGCCCTCCAGGGTCTCGTGGAGGAACTCGGCCAGCTCGCGGTCGGCGACGCCGAGCCAGAGCGGCCGCTCCGAGGGCTCGCCGCCGCCCATGCCGAGCATGCGCTCCGCCGACTTGTTGTAGATGATGGGCAGGTGGTCGCGGTCGCAGACGACGATGCCGTCCAGCATCGAGTCGAGGGCCGCCTCGAGCCGGCCGTTCTCCTCGGCCAGGGTCTGGAGGAGCGCGCGGAGCTGCTCCTCGTTCATGCGCGGGGCCTTCGCGAGGGCCCGCTCCACGAAGCGCCTCACGCTCCCCCCAGCGCGTAGAGGAGGCCCTCCGCGAGGAGCGACGCGGAGAGGTTGTACGATTCCCGGCGGCCCCGCGCCTCGCGGAGGAGGGCGGCCCAGCCCTCGACGAGGAGGAGAGCGGGGGCGGAGAGGCCGGGCTCCCGGAGGAGGGCGCCGAAGGAGGCGGAGAGCGCGGCGAGGAAGGCCTCGAAGGAGCCCTCGAAGGCGTCGTCCTTCTGGCCGAAGTCCTTGGTCGCCTCGAGAAGGGCGGCCAGGGCGGCGGCCGGGGAGGGCGCGCCGTCCGGACCGGCGATCCGCGCGGCGAAGGCGGCCATCGCGGGCTCGAGGGGCGCCCGCTCGGCCCTGACGGCGAGGGCCGCGGCCAGGAAGGCCTCGGCGCGCTCCGCGGCGGCGGCGGGCGGGAAGGCGCGGCGCGCGGCCAGGAAGCCCTCGACGCTCGGCGATCCGGCGGGGGCCGCCTTGAAGATGCGCTCGACGACGACCTGGTTTTCCGCGGGCGAGCGGGCCTTGAAGGCGTAGGGCCGCACCCTGGAAAGGACGGTGGCGATGAGGGCCTTGGGCCGCGATGAGACGAGGACGAACTCGACGCTCGCGGGCGGCTCCTCCAGGATCTTGAGGAGGGCGTTGCGGCTCGCGTCGTTCATCCCGTCGGCGTTCTCGACGACGACGCACTTCTTGCGGCCGTTCGGCGCGAGGCGCGCCCAGGTCTCGATGGCCCGCACCTGGAACACGGGCGGCGCGCCCGGCACGAGTCCCTCGAGCTTCCTGCAGGCCGCGGCGACGGCCTTGGCCGCCTCCAGCGCGCCGGGCGCGAGGCCCTGGGCCTCCGCCCGCTCCGGGGCCACGGCGTCGAGCCGCTCCTCGGCCTCGCGGAGGAGGGGCATCGCCTTGGCGAGCCTCGTCTCCTCGCCCTCGTAGAGGGTCGCGTCGAAGCGCTTCCCGAGCTTGCGCGCGGCGCGCGTGAAGAAGTAGGCGCTCGCCCTGCCGGGCGCGCGCTCGAGGCGCTCGAGCGCGGCGGGGATCTCCTCGGGGAAGCTCCGCGCGCCGAGGAGGAGGAGGTCGGGGTGCGCCAGGACGCGATGCCGGGCGCAGGAAGGGCAGGGGCAGTTCCAGGGCGCCAGGATCCCGTCGGCGCCCGTCGCGCCGCCCGGCCCGCGTTCGCAGGAGAGGACGCGCGCCAGCTCGAGGGCCGCCGTGAGCTTGCCGGAGGCGGGCGGCCCCGAGAAGAGGAGGGAGGGCGGAAGCTCGCCGGCGGCGATGTCGGCCCGGAGTCGGCCGACGGCCTCGTCCTGGCAGAGGAGGTTTTCGAACATGGACCGCCCTAGGGTTTCGCCGGCGCCGCCGGGACCGGCGCGGCGGGCACGAGCTTTTTCACCGCCTCGGGCAGGGAAGGCTTGCCCTTGCCGCCGGGCAGGCCCTGCGCCGCCGGCCCCAGGGCCTTGGCGACGCCGGGCTCGATGACGGGGAGGATGGCCTTCGCGAAGAAGGAGTCCCCGAGGAGCTTGGACACGTCGAAGAGGGGCTGGATCTTGAGGATGAGCAGGATGAGGGAGACGGCGACGAGCCCCTCGACGAGGCCGAGGGCCAGGCCGAGGCCGCGGTCCACGCTCGCGAGGTTCGCGGCCTCGAGCCCGTCCTTGAGGAGCTTGCCGAGGAGCCTGACGAGGAGGAAGCCGATGAGGAAGATCGCCGCGAAGGCGATCACCTCGGGCAAGGGCAGGTCCTTGAAGCGGCCGGCGAGGAAGCCGCCGCCCTGCCGGTACAGTAGGACGGCCAGGCCGAGGCCGATGGCGTAGGCCGCGACGGAGAGGAGTTCCTGGACGAAGCCGCGCACCAGGCAGCGGACGCCGAGGAGGAGGATGATGGCGAGGAGGATCCAGTCGAGTGCGTTCATCGGGGGACTCCCAAACGTTCCAGGATGAGATCGGCGGCCAGGCGCGCCGCGTCGGAGCCTGCGAGGGTGGTCGCGGCGGCGCCGGCGGCCGCGAGGCGCGCGGGATCGCCGAGGAAGGCCTCCACGCCCGCGACGAGCGCGTCGGGCGTCGCCGCCGGACCGAGGAGCATGGCGGCCGCGCCCGCCTCGACGAAGAGGCGCGCGTTGTCCACCTGGTCGCCCCGCGTTCCCGAGCCGCAGAGCGGCACGAGGAGCATGGGCTTGCCGAGGGCGGCGCACTCCCAGAGGGTGCCCGCGCCGGAGCGGCCCACGACGAGGTCCGCCGCCGCCAGGACATCGGGCATCTCGTCGCGGAGGTAGGCGAAGGGCTTGTAGCGGCCCTTGGAGGCCGCGTCGCATTCGTGGCCGGCCGAGCCGACGAGGCCGGAGCCGGACTGCGCCTCGCCCGTCTGGTGGACGACAAAGGCGGCCTTCGTCAGCGCGGGAAGGGCGGCGGCGACGAGCTCGTTGACCTGCCGGGCGCCCTGGCTGCCGCCGAGGAAGAAGACCACGGGAAGGCCCTCGGGCGCGCCGAGGAGGGCCCGGCCGCGCGCGCGGTCGCCGCGCCGGATCGCGGCCCGGACGGGATTGCCGACGACGACGGCCCGCCCGCGCGCGGCCTCGGGCAGGAGACCGCGGGTCTTTTCGTAGCTGACGAGGATACGCTCGGCGCGGCGCGCGTTGAGCCGCGTCGCGAGCCCGGGCGTCAGGTCAGATTCGTGCGTGAAGACCGGTATGCCGAGGGCGGCCGCGGCCGCGCAGGGCGGGACGCTCACGTAGCCGCCCTTGGAGAAGAGGAGCTCGGGCTGCAGTTCGGAAAGGAGGCGCCGCGCCGCGAGGTAGCCCGCGAGGACGCGGAAGCCGTCCACGGCGTTCTCCAGGGAAAAGGAGCGGCGGAGCTTGCCCGAGGGAATGGAGAAGTACTCGACCCCGGCGCCTTCGACGGCGCGGCGGTCGGAATCCTTGCTGGAGCCGATCCAGACGATGCGGCCGTCCCAGCGGCCGCGGAGCGCCTCGATGACGGCCAGGCCCGGGTAGATGTGCCCGCCCGTGCCGCCGCCGGTAAAGGCTATGGTGCGAGTCTTCGGCATTTTTTAGGCCTTCAGGCCGAGGAGCTCGGCATAGGCGCCGAGGGCCCCTTCGACGCCGGCGGCCTTGGGGTCGACGCCGGCCAGCACCTTTTTGGCCAGGACCTTGCCGAGCTGGACGCCCTCTTGGTCGAAGCTGTTGAGATTCCAGGCGAAGCCTTGGAACATGACCTTGTTTTCGTAGTGGGCCAGGAGGGCGCCGAGGGCGCGGGCGTCCAGTCTTTCGCCCCTGATCAGGGTGGAGGCGCGGCCGCCGGGGAAGTCCTTGTTGCGGTTCGCGTCGCTCTTGCCCGCGGCGAAGGCGACGATCTGGGCCGCGAGGTTCGCGTTGAGCTTGGCGCGGCTCGTCGAGTCCTCGGTCTCCACGTCGTCGGAGATCTGGTTTTCGCGGAAGCCGATGAACTGGAGGGGCACGATGTCCGTGCCCTGGTGGAGGAGCTGGTAAAAGGAGTGCTGGCCGTTCGTGCCAGGCTCGCCGAAGACGAGGGGCCCGGTCGCGTAGGAGACCGGCTCGCCGTCGCGGTTCACGCGCTTGCCGTTCGACTCCATGTCGAGCTGTTGGAGGTGGGCGGGGAAGCGCGAGAGGGGCTCGGCGTAGGGGAGGACGGCCGTCGCCGGCCAGCCGAGGACGTTCCGCTCGTAGAGGCCGATGAGGGCGTCGAGGAGTGCCGGGTTTTTCTCGAGCTCGGGCTCGAGGGCCAGGAGGTCTTCCTCGTGGGCGCCGGCCAGGAGTTCGGCGAAGGTCTCGGGGCCCAGGGCCAGGGAGAGGATCGCGCCGCCGACGGCGCTCGTCGAGGAATAGCGGCCGCCGATGTAGTCGTCCATGTAGAAGGAGGCGACGTAGGCCGGATTGTTGGCGAGGGGGCTCGTCTCGCTCGTCACCGCGGCGATGTGCTTGTCAGGGTCGAGGCCGAGGGCGGCCAGGCGGCTGCGGACAAGGGTCTCGTTCGCCAGGGTCTCCTGGGTCGTGCCGCTCTTGGAGACGAGGATGAAGAGGCTCGCGGCGGGATCGATCTGGGAAAGGATAGCGTCCGCGTCGTCGGGATCGACGTTGGAGATGAAGCGCGCCGCCATCTTGAAGCGCCGTTCGGCCTTGGCCCAGCGCTCCAGCGCCAGGTAGAGGGCGCGGGGGCCGAGATCGGAGCCGCCGATGCCGACCTGGACGACGGTCGTGAAGACCTTGCCGCTCGAGCCGCGGATGACGCCGTCATGGACGGCCTTGGCGAATTCGGCGATCTTGCGGCGCTCGCCCTCGTAGAAGGCGCCCAGGTTCCTCCCGTCGCGGAAGACGGGACCGACGAGGGCGCCGCGCGCCAGGTGGTGGAGGACAAGGCGCTTTTCGCCCGTGTTCATGAGCTCGCCGGCGGCGAGGAGGCGGAATTTGGCGACGAGCTCCTGCTCGGCGGCCAGGCGGCGCAGGACCTCGAGGCGCGCCGCGTCGACCGGGCTCGCCGCCCAGTTGAACGCGAGCCCGCCGCCCATCGGCGTTTCGCAGTTTCGCACGCGCGAGGCGTCGAGGAGGGCATCGAGCCGCGGCGGCTCGGTATACTGCATGAGCGCCTTGTAGGCTTCGGTCTTGTCGAGATTCCGGTACGCGGCCATGACGGCTCCTTCGCGAAAGGCGTGATGCGGCCCGCGAAACGCCGCGCCGTGGACGCCGGTCGTTTCATTTCGATACAGGGGCCGTTCCTCTAATCGCCATTCTATAGCCGCCGCCTTCCTTCATCAAGAGACACTATCGCGCCGAAAATCATATGGTATACTCCGCGCTCGTGAGGAGGTGGCCGTGGCAGCCGCGAAAATCGAGAGGGTAGAAAAAGAATTCATTCTCGGCGCCGCCGTCGAGGAGGGCACGACCGCCCGGCTCCAGGCCGAAGGCCGGACCCTCCACTGCCGCCTCGTCGGCGCGGGCAAGGAATTCATCAGCTTTGTCCCGCCCGCCGCGAGCCCGGACCTCTTCAAGGCCTGGGAGTCCGTCAGTGTTTATTTCGACTTTCGCGGCCAGGGCGTCGCCTTCTCCTCGCCGGTCAAGAAGGCCGCCAGGGACCGGCTCGATCTCGCCGTGCCCGACACCATGTACCGGAGCCTGGCGCGGCGCTGGCCGCGCGTCGCCGCCCCCCGGGGCTTCTGCGCCGACCTCCTCCTCCCCGACCTCGGCCTCAAGCTCGAATGCCCCGAATGCCGGGAGTATACCGAGGTCGAGGCGCCCCAAGGCATGAGTTCGGTCCAGGCCAAGACCCTTCAGGACCTTGTCGCCGCCTTCAAGGAAAAGGCCGCCGAATACTCTTCCGAAAGCCGCGTGGTGATGTGGAAGGAAGGGCGCGGCCCCGCCGACGCCGTGGAGACCCTGGTCGCCCGCCTCGGCCGCATCCTCTACGTGCCCTCCACCCTGAGCGGCCTTCCCTTGGCGGATCCCTATCCCGAGGGGCGGATCGTCACGCGCGCGGCCCTGGAGGAGTACGAGGGCTTCGCCTCCCTCGTGGGCGATTCCCAGGTGGAAGCCTGCCTCGCGGAACGCTCCCGCGCCGGCCTGGCCGCCGGTCTTTGGTGCCCCATCCTCTACTACCGCTACGCCGTGGGCTTCGTGTATCTCGGCAACGACGGCGCCTCGCGCAAGCCCTTCGACCTGCGGGCCGTCGATTTCGCCTGGGAATTCGCGCGCGGACTGGCCTGGTTCCTGAAGACCTACGCCTATTTCGAGGCCGGGGCGGGCGCCGAAGCCGGCCACGGCCGCTCGGGAGCCGCCTGCCGCGAAACCCTTCCCTGCCGGGGCAACGTCGTCGACGCGAGCCCCTCGGGCGCCCTCATCACCTTCGCCGGCCGGGCTCCCCGGCTCAAGCCGGGCGTCTCCGCCGAGGTGCTGCTTTCCTGCGCCGGGCGGAGCTTTTCCTGCCGGGCCCGCGTCATGCGCCGTTTCGAACGCGACGGCGCTTCCTATTACGGCCTCAGCTTCGCGGGCATAGCCGAGGAATCCCGGCTCGCCCTGGCCGATTGCCTCTACGGCGCGTCCGGGCCCCGTGGCCCCCTCGCGGGAGCCTGATCCCCATGCCCGTCGCCGAGTACGTCAAGCTTTCCCTGACCGTCCTCCAGGACTGGCGCGTCGTCGCGACCGCCGTCTTCGTCCTCCTTGCCTGGACCCTGCTGCGCTACGTGGGCCTCGTCTACCGAAAGCCCCGGCCGCCCATGCCGGTCAGGCGCGCCGCGCCCAAGGCCAAGCCCGTGAAAAAGCGCCCCGCGGCGGTCTCGGACGAAGAAGCCGAAACCCTCTAGCCGCGCCGCCCTCCTTTTCGCGGGCGAGCCGGGCATGTTTCGGCCGCCCCGCTTCGAGTCATGATCGCGCGGGTCAATCGGCGGGATTGTCGTTCATCGGAACGAGACGCCCCT
>DAINBW010000084.1:0-1782 GCA_036732745.1 Spirochaetales bacterium
GGTCGGCCCCCTGGCCGAGCTCGCGACCGGAGCCTGGAAGACCCTCGTCTCCTCGGAGGCCTTCGCCGCGGCCGTCGGCGAGGCCGTCCGCACGGCCTTGCGCCAGGCGGAAGCCCTTCCCTTGTCCCGGATCCTGCCGCCCGCGAGCGCGCGCGAGATCGCCGGTCTTCTCCTGTCGCCGGAAAACGCCGCGCGCGCCAAGGAAAGGCTCGCCGCGGCCATCGAAAAGGCCTATGCGGAGCCCGTGGACGGCGAAGCGGCCGAGTCGCGGGGCGGCGCGGCCTTCGGCGGCGCGTCCTCCGGAGGGGAAACCACCGACGGCGGAACAGGGGGAACCGCGGTCCTCGTCGCGGGTCTCCTGCCGGCGGACGCCCTCGAACCCATCATCGAGGTCGTGATCGAAAGCCTCTACCGCGCGGCGGTGCCCGCCGTGGAGTCCTTCCTCCGCAGCCCCGGCATGCGCAAGGGGCTCGAGCGCCACGCCCTCGGCATCGTCCGGCAGGCCGTCTCGCGCCTCAACCTCTTCCAGCGACTCATCGTCGGCGCCGCCCAGTACGAAAAGACCATAACCGAGACGATGCCTGAAACCGTGGAGGAGCTTCTCGACGCCGCCTCCGACATCCTGCGAACGCCGGACATGCCCGCCGAGGCGGCGCGGGCCGCGGTGAAGGCCTTCCGGTCCGCCGCCGCCGAGCCCGTCTCCGCCCTCGTTCGCCGCCTCGTCGTCCGCGAGGCCGCCCTGCGCGCCTCGGCGGCCGCCATGGACGCCCTCGGCCGGCATGGTCCCGACGTCGCCGAGCGGGCGGCCGCCATGATCGCGGCCCGCCCCGAGCTGACCCTGGGCGAGCTCTTGTCCGGCCTCGGGCTTCCCGCCGACGAGTTGGCGGCGCGCTCGGCCCGGATCGCCGGCAGGCTCCTCCTCGGCGAAGGCTCGGGAAGCCGCTTCCTCGCGGAGGCGCTCGAATCCTTCGTCGGCTCCTTGCAGGCCTCGCTCGTCGGCAAGCGGCTCGGCGAGGTGCTCGGCGCCGACGCCGCGTCGCGCGCCCGCCTCGCCTCCTGGCTCGCGGAGCGGGCCTTGGCCCTCGTCTCCGCCGAGGCGGAAAAGATCATCCAAGGCCTGGACGTTGCGCGAATTGTGGTTGAAAAGCTGGACGAACTTGATATGATTGAAGCGGAGCGCATCATACTGAGCGTTGTCAACAAGGAGCTGACGTGGATCACGCTGCTCGGCGGCGTCCTCGGCGGCTTGATCGGGGTCATACAAAGTCTGCTCAACGCGCTATCAGGGAATTAAAAAGCGATGTGCCATGAAAAAACGTAGCATTCTGTCGGTTTCCGACGACGATCTCCTGTTCGACCGGGTCAGGGAAGCGGCTCCGCCGGGTTGCGAGTGCGTGCTGGCCTCCGACTGCGCGGCCGCCCTCGAGATTGCCCGCGAAAGCAAGCCCGACCTCGTCATCGTCGCGCTGGAGCAAGGCAAGCCCTCCGAACGCCTCGTCGTCGGGGCCTCCGTTCCTTCCGCCTTGGCCTCCTTCGATTCGGGCGAAGGGCTCGCCGCGGCCTCCGACGGCGCGACCGCCCTGTCCGTCCTCGTCGCGCGCGAGGCCATCGGCGCCGAGAGCCTCTGCCGCTCGCTCCGCCGGCTCTATCCCCGCTCGCCCCTCCAGGTGGTCCTTTCGGCGCCCAACCTGTCCAACGCCGCCCGGGCGCTTCCCGCGGGTTTCGACGCCGTCCTCCTCGAGGCCGCCAGTCCCGACCTCCTCAAGCTCGAGTTGCGCGCCG
>DAINBW010000084.1:1792-8826 GCA_036732745.1 Spirochaetales bacterium
ACCCAGCGCCTTGCCCGCGAGGAACTCATGTGCAAGGAGCGCGAATTCTACTCGGGGGCGGTGCGCCGCGAGGAGAACCTCTCAAGCCAGCTTCTCGACGAGTTCCTCGCCCTCAAGGAAACCCTCGCGGCCATCACGGCGGCGAAGCGGAGCCTCGAGACCACCAACCGACGGCTTGAGCGGGCGGCGACGCGCGACGTCCTTTCGGGCCTCCTCAACCGGCAAAGCCTGTTCGAGCGGATACGGCACGAGATGCGCCGCGCCGACGCGGAGGAAACCCACCTGTCGGGCATACTGGTCGACATCGACCACTTCAAGGAAATCAACGATTCCTACGGCCATCTGGCCGGTGACGCGGTCATCAAGGAACTCGGTCGCCGCATGCTGCTCCATCTCCGCAAGGGGGATTATGCCGGGCGCTACGGCGGCGAGGAGTTTTTCCTCGTCCTGCCCGGCACCGACCGGCAGCGCGCCACCCTTACCGCGGAACGCATCCGCGAAAGCCTCGTGGCCACGCCCTTCGAGTTCGGGGGGCAGCTGCTGCTCGTCTCCGCGAGCTTCGGCGTGGCTGAGCACCAGGGCGCGGAGAGCGGCGAGGGGCTGATCGAGCGCGCCGACAAGGCGATGTACCGCGCCAAGCAGCTCGGCCGCAACCGCGTCTGCGTCGACGGACAGGACTGACAAGCCGCGCGCCGCGCCCGGGGCGGGCGCGGGCCCTCTAGGCCTCTTTGAGCAAGGCCGCCGCCTCCGCGCAGAGGTAAAAAGATCCCGTCACGAGCAGGGGCATTCCCGCCGCGGCCGCCTCGTCGCGCGCCGCGCGGATGGCTTCGGCCGTATCGACGATGAGGCGACTCTCCGCTCCCGCTTCCCTGAAGGATTTTTCCACGGTCTCCGGAGCGCTTTCCTTGAAGGTGCCAGGCTTGGTCACGATCACCGAGCGGAAGCGCTTTGCCAGGATGCCGGCCAGCTCCTCGTGGTGCTTGTCCACCGCGCAGGCGAAGAGCAGGGCCTTGGGGCCGGGGAAAAGGGCTTCGAAGCTCTCGAGGCAGAGGCGGACGGAGTTCGGCGTGTGCGCCCCGTCGAGCACGACGGGCGGATCCAGGGGCAGGATCTCGAAGCGCGCCGGCAGGCTCGCGCGGGCCAAGCCCTCGGCCGCGGCCTCGGGGCTCAGGGCAGGCTCGAGCTCCGCGGCCGCCAAAAGGGCGAGGGCCATGTTGTCCGCCTGCACCGAGCCGATGAGGGGCGTGCGGACGTGGAGGGTTTCGGCGAAGGGGCGCCCCTCCAAGAAGCGGAGGGCCGCCCGGGTGCCGGTCCGATCGATGACGAGTTCCTCCACCGCGACGAGGGACTCGACCTCGCGCAAGGGGCTGCCGCGTTCGGCGCAGGCTTGCGCGAACACCGCGCGCGCCTCGGGCTTCTGCCGCGAAACGAAGCAGGGCTTGCCCGGCTTGATGATGCCCGCCTTCTCGAAGGCGATCTTGGCGATCGTGTCGCCGAGCCATTCGGTGTGCTCAAGCTCGATGGGCGTGATGACGCTCGCCGCGGAGGCCACGACGTTGGTCGAATCGAGGCGGCCCCCGAGTCCGGTCTCGATGACCGCGGCGTCGCAACCCGCGATCCGGAAGGCCAGGAAGCCGAGGAGGGTCGTGAGCTCGAAGTAGGTCGGAAGTTCGTCGCCGACGAAGTCCCCCGGGCCCTTGCCGTCCACGAGGGGAAGAAGCTCGTCCATCGCTTGGAGGAGGATCGCCTCGGGCATTTCCGCGCCGGCCAGGCTGATGCGTTCCTTCCAGCGAAGGAGGTGGGGCGAGGTGTAGAGCCCCACCCGTCGGCCCGAGGACTCGAGGATGTGGGCGATCATCGTGGATACGGAGCCCTTGCCCTTCGAGCCGGCCACGTGGATGGTCGGATAGGCCGATTCCGGATTGCCCAGGGCCGCGCAGAGGCTCCGCATCCGGTCCAGCTTGAACTCGGTTTTTTGGCCTTTCTCCACATTGACGAAATTGAGCAAATACTCGAATATCTCGTCGGAGTTGCCGAAGGTTCGCGTCGTCATGGGGGCATACTGCTCCCCCATTTCCGTCCTCGTCAAGAGGCGGTACAATTCCAAGGGAAGTCTACCTTGGGCGGACCGGCGAAGACGGCATAGCGGACTCAAGCAGGCCCGCTCCGCGCGCCGATACTTGAGGAAAGGGAGAACCAGCAGAGTGCGAGCCGAAACCTTCCTTCCTTCGCCGACGCGTCCGGCCCGCCGCCCCGAAAGGGAGCCGCGGAATGGCGTCCTCGTCGCCCTCGACTCGGACGGCACCGTGCTCGATTCGATGCGGCCCAAGCACGAGACCTGCTTCGCCCCGGCCTTTGTCGAGCGCTTCGCCGAGGGTGCCAACGCCGAGGTCCTGTTCGAGGTGTGGCGCTTCGTCAATCTCGAGTCCCGCTTCCGCGGCGTGAACCGCTATCGCGCCCTCGCCCAGGCCTTGGGCCTCCTTCCGAGCCATCCGGGCGCCGGCAAGCCGCGCGAGTTCTGGTCCCGGACCGCCTTCGCCCTCGAGGCCTGGATCGTCGCCGAAGCATCCCCTTCCCGGGATCGCCTGGCGCGGGGCGCCCGGGAGGGCGGCTGCCTGGCCGAGGTGCTGGCCTGGTCCGAGGCGGTGGACGCCGCCATCGCGGCCTTGCCCCCGCCGCCGCCCTTCGCCGGCGCGCGCCAAGCCCTGCCGGGGCTCGCCGCCGCCGCCGAAATCCTCGTCCTCACCGCCGCCCCCGAGGAAGCCGTCCGCGAGGAATGGCGCCAGGCGGGCATACTCGGCTTCGCCGCGGCCGTCGCCGGCCAGGAGCGCGGGCCGAAGAGCCTCTCCCTGGCCGAACGCTGCGCCGGCCGCTTTGCCCCCTCGCGAACCCTCGTCGTGGGCGACGCGCCCGGCGATCTCGAGGCGGCCCGAAGCTGCGGCGCGGCCTTCTTCCCGATCGTCTCCGGCCGCGAGGAGGAAAGCTGGGCCGCTTTCGCCGCGGGCGGCCTCGAGCGCGCCCTGGCCGGCGAGCGGGCGCCGGCCGGCGGGCTCCTCGCCGAGTTCCTGGAGGCCCTGCCGGCCGAGCCCCGCTGGATCAGGCGGTGCTGAGCCTCGAAGCCGCGCCGGGCTTCGGGCTCGAAGCCGAAGACCTCGCCTCCTTCGCGGAAGACCTCCTCGAGGCCCAAAGCCGACGCCTCGGCCGGACGCCCGGCCGCGTCCTCCTCGTGCCGCCCGACCAGACCCGGCTCCATTCGATGGCGGGCCCCCTCACCCGCGAATTCGTCCGCCTCCTCGGCCCCGGCGCCGTCCGGATCCTTCCCGCCACCGGCACCCACCGCGCGATGGGCGAAACCGAAATCGCCGCCATGTTCGGCGACCTCGACCCCGCGCTTTTCCTGGCCCACGACCATCGCCGCGGCAACCGGCGCCTTGGCGCGCTGCCCGCCGGCTTCGTCGAGGGGCTTTCCGGCGGCAGGCTCTCCTTCGAGTTCCCCGGCGACTACGACGAGGTCCTCCTCGATCCCGGCTGGGACCTCGTACTGTCCATCGGGCAGGTCGTGCCCCACGAGGTCGTGGGCATGGCCAACTACACCAAGAACCTCGTCGTGGGCCTCGGCGGCATCGAGGCCATCGACTATTCCCACTGGCTCGGCGCCGTCGCCGGACTTGAGTCGATCATGGGGCGGGCGGACACTCCCGTCCGGCGCCTCCTGGACGAGTCGGCGCGGCGCTTCCTTTCCGGAGCCGACATCGTCTACGCGCTCAGCGTCGTGTCCCGCGGCGACGACGGGCTCGCCCTCCGCGGCCTCTACGCGGGGGCGGGGCAGGGCGCCGGCAGCGGGGGCGAGGAGGCCTTCCTCGCCGCGGCCGCGCGGGCGGAGCGCGAGAACATCCGCGACCTCGACGAGCCCATTCGGACCTGCGTCGTGCGGCTCGATCCCGCGGAGTACCGCTCGACCTGGCTCGGCAACAAGGCGATCTACCGCACGCGGATGGCCCTGGCGGACGGCGCGGAGCTCGTGATACTCGCGCCCGGCGTGGAGCGCTTCGGCGAGGATCCGGGCATCGACGCGCTGATCCGCCGGCACGGCTACCGCGGCACGGAGGCCGTCCTCGAGGGCGTGCGCCGCGACCCGGAGCTCGCGTCCTGCCTGGCCGCGGCCGCGCATCTCGTGCACGGCTCGAGCGAGGGTAGGTTTCGCATAACGTATTGCACCGAGCGCCTGTCGCGCGCCGAGGTCGAGGGCGCCGGCTTCGGCTGGCTGCCCCTCCGCGAGGCGGAGGCCCGCTTCGGCCTCGGCGCCGGAGCCGCTCCGGAAGAGGGCTGGAACGAGGGCCCGGAGGGCCGCTTCTTCTACGTGTCCAATCCGGCGCTCGGCCTCTGGAGGCGGGCGGTCAGGTAGAGGGCCGCCAGGGGCCAGGCGAAGGGCCTTTGGCGGGTCGACTCGACGGCCGCCTCGGCCAGCGACGCGAGCTCCTCCGGCGTGAAGGCCAGGGCGGCGCGCTCGCCGTAGGGCGAGCGGGGCGACAGCCAGGCCGCTAGCTCGTCGCGGCTCAGCCTGCGCGGATAGGTCGCGGCGGCCTCCTCCACGACGGTCTCCGCCGACGGCCCGGTCCCGGCCGCCTCCTTGAACAAGGCGATGAGCTCGGCCTTGGTCCTGCCCAGGGCGGCGGGCCCCTCGGAGCCGTAGAACGCCTCCTCGAATGCCGCGAGCCGCGCCACGAAGGCTTCATCCACGAGGCCGGTGGCGGCCAGCGGCAGGGCGGAAAGGCGGCCGCCCTCGCGGGGCAGGCTTTCCGCGAGGACGAGCCGCGCGCCGGGGAACTCCGCGGCGAGCCGCGACAAGAGGGCGGGCGCCTCGGGATTGCCGCCGAGGAGCTCGCGGCCGAGGACGAGGTCGAATTGGGAAAAGCCTATCTCCTCGCCGATCCGGGCCGCGGACGCGGTCGCGGCGGCGCCTTCGACGAGGAGGGGCCGCTCGAGCTCGGGCAGGGTGGAGGCGTACTGCTCCACAAGCTCGCGCTCACGGCCGCCGCGCACCAGGGCCGCGACCGTGCCCTCGGGGCAGCGGCGCAGGGCCTCCCAGACGAAGTAGCCTTCGCGCGCGTCGAGGACGAGGACGCGGTCATGGCGCAGGGGGCGGGCCAGGTCGAAGAGGCCGGAGCGGAGGAGGGCGAGCCGGGCCGGCGCCGAGCTTTCCGCGCGGCTGCGCCATTCGCCGCGGGCCTCGCCTTCCTTCGACCATACGAGGCCGTCCTCTCCCGAGGAGGCGGCGCGGCCGCCGCCGGATTCGGCCGCGTAGATGGCGGCCACCTGGGCCTCGCGGCGCTCCAGGACGGCGCCGCGGCGCTCGCCCTCGTGGCCCAGGGCGCCCGGTTGGTAGAAGACCCTCCCGCGCAGGGTGGTCGGCAGGTACTCTTGGGCGACCCAGTGGTCGCGGTAGGCGTGGGGATAGAGGTAGCCTTCGCCGTGGCCGAAACCGTGCTTGTCCCGGCTCGCGTCCTTCAGGTGGTTCGGCACCTCGGCGCCCTCGCGCTCCACGGCGGCCATCGCGTCGAAGAAGGCCATCGTCGAGTTGGACTTCGGCGCCGTGGCCAGATAGAGCGCGGCCTCCGAGAGGAGGAACTGGCCCTCGGGCATACCGATCCGGTCGTAGGCCTCCGCGGCCGCCGAGACGACGCGGAGCGCGTTCGGGTCGGCCAGGCCCACGTCCTCGGCCGCCGAGATAATCATGCGGCGGAGGATGAAGCGCGGATCCTCCCCCGCGTAGACCATGCGCGCGAGCCAATAGAGGGCGGCGTCGGGATCGGAGCCGCGCAGGCTCTTGATGAAGGCGCTCGCGGCGTCGTAGTGGTAATCCCCGTCCTTGTCGTAGAGGACGGCGCGGCGCTGGATGGACTCCTCCGCCGCCTTCATGCCGACGAGCACTTCCGCGCCGTCGGCCGGCGGCCAGGGTTCGGCGCTCGTCTCCACGGCGAGCTCCAGGGCGTTGAGGAGGCTCCGCGCGTCGCCCTCCGCCGCGTCCACGAGATGCTCGAGGGCGCCTTCCTCGAAGGAGACGCGCCAGCGGCCGTAGCCCCGCTCGGCGTCGCCGAGCGCGGCCTTGGCCACGCCGAGGAGGTCGTTCCCGTCCAGGGACTTGAGCTGGAAGACGCGGGAGCGCGAGACGAGGGCGCGGTTGACCTCGAAGAAGGGGTTCTCCGTCGTGGCGCCGACGAGGACGATGGTGCCGCCCTCGACCCAGGGGAGGAGGGCATCCTGCTGGGCCTTGTTCCAGCGGTGGACCTCGTCGACGAAGAGGATGGTGCGCCGCCCGTAGAGCTCGCGGTGGCGCTTGGCCTCCTCCACCGCCTCCCGGATGTCGGCGATGCCCGCCAGGACGGCGTTCAGCGTGACGAAGCGGCTGGCCGTGGTGTTGGCGATGACCCGCGCCAGGGTGGTCTTTCCGGTGCCCGGAGGCCCCGAGAATATCAGGGAGGAGAGCTGGTCGGCCTGGATGGCGCGGCGGAGGAGGCGGCCGGGGCCGACGATGTGGGCCTGGCCGGCGAATTCGTCGAGGCTCCGCGGCCGCATCCGCGCCGCGAGGGGCTCGGGGCTGCCCGCGGTCGTCGAGGCGGCAAAGAGGCTGTCGCCGGATTCCTTCGCCATGTTCCCTCCTTGAAAGAAGGAGGGGCGCCCGGGGCGCCCCTCGTGCCGCGTTAGGCGGCTCGCGATCGGCGTCGCGAGCTTGTCACTCGGCCACCCAACCAGTCCATGCGGAGCCGTTCCAATCGTTCCTCCAGAGGCTGGAGGCTTCGGAGCTTCCCGAGGCCGCGCAGGCGAAGAGGCTGTTGCCGAGCCGCGCGAACTTGACGACCGGCTTGTCCTTGAGCGGATTGGAGGCGACGATCCCTTCGGGTACGAGCTTGCCGCTCGGGCTCGTGCAGGCGACGGCCGAACCGCTAAGGTCGCTTGCGACCTCGTAGTAGCCCTTCGAGGCTCCGGAAAGGCCGACGACGAGCCGGGGCGTCGCGGCGGGGTCGGTGATGAAG
>DAINBW010000085.1:0-8759 GCA_036732745.1 Spirochaetales bacterium
CCCGCCCGAGCGCCTTGAGGCCGGCGTAGAGGACGGCCATCGTCTTGCCGATGCCGGTCGGGGCCTGGAGAAAGAGGTTCCCGCCTTCCCGCAGGGCGCGGAAGACTTCCCGCGCGGCCTCCCTTTGGCCGGAACGGAAGTCGGGGAAGGGGAAGGCGAGGGACTCGAGCGCGGTTCCGAGCGCGGCCTTCCGGGCGGCCAGGTCGTCCAGCCAGGAGAGGAATGCGTCCACGGCCTTTCCGTAGCGCTCCTCGAGCTCCCCGCGGCTCACGACCGACGAGAAGACCCTGATTCGTCCGCTTCCGCGGTGGACGTAGACCAGGTCGAGGGAGAGCTCGCCCGCGTCTTCCGCGAGGGCGTAGAGCCAGGCATAGAGGCCGAGTTGGGCGACATGGGCTGGATTCCGGTCCGGGGCGAGCGTCTCGGGATCGAGGCTCGTGGACTTGATCTCCTCGAGGTGGACGAGGCCCCCCGCTTCGTAGACGCCGTCGGCGCGACCCGAGAGCTCCAGCGCGACATGGCCGGCCGGAAAGCTCCGGGAAAGCTGGACTTCGGCCCGGTAGCCCTCGATCCCCCTGGCCTGCAGCCGCGCGTGCGCTTCGCGTCCGAGGCCGGCGGCCTTTCCCGTTGGCCCCGCCCCGCCGAGGTCGCCTTCCTGGAAGAGTCGCTCGGCGAGGCTGCGCACGCTCATCCTGATGATTCCGGGCTCGGCCATGCCGCGATTCTATCAGCTTTGCGGCCGGGCAAGGAGGGGCGCGCGGCCTGGACGACGGCGAGGAGGTCTTCGTCAAGGAGCTGCGCTAGGCGGACGGCGGAACGGACGCCGGGACGGGCTCCCCCGAATTGGGGAATCGTGGTATCATCGTCCGCCCGCCCGCGACCGCGGCGGGGACCGAAGGGAGCTTCCATGGCGACGTTGCCCGATATCGACCTCTCCGCGACCCGGCGCCCGCCGCGCCTCCGCGCCGGGCTCGTCCGTCGCGAGCGGCTCTTCGAACTCCTCGACCGGGGAGCCAAGGGGCGTCTCGTCGTCGTGAAGTCCCCCGCCGGTTTCGGCAAGACCACCCTGCTCGCGGATTGGTTGGAGGCGCGCCGCCGCCCCCACTCCTGGCTCGGCCTCGCGGAGGGGCCGCTCGACGAAGGAGCGCTCCTTTCCCTCGCCGCCGCCGCGGTGCGGGAGGCGCGGGGCGGCGGAAGCGAGCCGCCCCGGGGCGGGAGCGGCGACCTCCTCCGCGCGATCGCCCAGGATCTCGAGGACGCGGGCGAGACCTTCTGCCTCGTGATCGACGACTGCCATCTCATCGCCGACGCCACGGGCGAGCGCGCCCTCCTCCGCCTCGCGGAGGCCCTGCCGCCCAACGCCTCCCTGGTCCTCGCGGGACGTGGCGCGCCCGCCTTCCCCCTGGCACGGCTTCGGGCCCGCGGCGAGCTCCTCGAGATCGACGCCGCCGAGCTCCGTTTCACGCCCGCGGAGATCCGCGACTTCCTCCGCGGTCCCTTGGGCGGGAGCTTCACCGACGACGAGTCCGCCCTCCTCGGCGAGCGGACCGAGGGCTGGGTCGCCGCCCTCCAGATGGCGGCCCTGGGCCTCCGCGGCCGCGACGACCGCCTCGGCTTCCTGGCCTCCTTCGGCGGCGCGCACCGCGACGTCTTCGACTACTTCGCCGAGGAGGCCTTCGCCGCCCTCGAGCCCGACTTCCTGGCCTTCCTCCTCGACTGCTCCGTCCTCGAGACTCTCTCGGCGCCCCTCTGCCGCGCCGTCACCGGCCGGGAGGACGCGGTCGCCCTCCTGGAGCGGCTCGAGCGCGAGGGGCTCTTCCTCACGCCCCTCGACGAGGAGCGGCGCCGCTACGCCTTCCACGGGCTCTTCCGCGAGGCCCTGCTCCGGCGCCTGGAGGCCGAGCGGCCGGCGGAGCTTTCCGCCAGGCGGATGGCCGCCGCCGACTGGCTGGCGGCGAACGGCCAGCCCTTGGAGGCGATGCGCCTCCGCCTCCGCGCGGGCGACGCCGAGGGCGCCGCCGCCCTGGCCGAGGGGCGGGCCCTCGCGGCCCTGGAGGGCGGCCGCGTCGAGGATCTGCGCGGGGCCATCGCCGTCCTGCCGCGCGAGGCCGTCGAGTCGCGGCCCTGGCTGGCCGTCGCGGCGGCCTGGGCCGCCATCTACGCGGGACGGCTCGCGGAGGCCGCGGCCTTCGCCGACTCGGGCGAGCTCCACGCCGCCGGCCTGCCCCGCATCCTCGGCCACGTGGAGGCGATCCGCGCCTATCGCGCCAACCTCGAGGGCGACGGGGTCGAGGCGAAGGTCCGGGCGCTCCGCGCCCTGGAGCTCCTGCCGCCGGGGGAGCGCATGGCCCGCGCGCACGCCGGCAAGAGCCTGGGCTTCGGCTACACCCTCGTCCACGAGGACGAAGCCGCCGCGAAGGCCCTGGCGGCGGCGATCGCGGAGGCGGACGAATGTTGCGGCCTCCACATCCGGGTCCTGGCCGCGAACGACCTGGCCTACCTCTCGATGACCCGCGGCCGCTACGCGGAGGCCGAGGCCATCTGCCGCCGCGAATTCGCCCTCGGCTCGACCGGCGGCCGCGAGTCCCCGGTCCTCGGCTGCCTCCACAGCCTCCTCTCGAACATCCTCCTTTCCCGCGGCGAACTTGCCGCGGCCCTCGAGCAGGCCCGCGTCGGCCTCGAGGAGGGCATCGCCTGGGGCAACATGGACCGCCTCGTCTTCTCCTACCTCATGTACGCGTCCACCCTGGCCGCGACCGGCGACCGCCCGGCCGCCCGGGCGGTCCTGGCGCGCGCGCGCTCCCTGCCGGACCTCACGCCGCGCCACGCCGTCTACCTCATGATGACGGCGGCGGAGATCGATCCCGCCGGGCCCGACGCCGTGCGCCTGGAGCGCCTTCCCCCGCTCAAGGACGAAAACGTCTGGCTATCCTGCCAGTCGATCCGCGCCCGCTCCTATCTGGCGCGCCGCCGCGGGACCGAAGCGCTCGCCACCGCGACCTACTGCCTCGAGCGGGCGCGCGGCTGGAATTTCCGCCCTGTCGCCCTCGACGCGTTGGTCGTCGCCGCCCTGGCCCAGAAGAGCCTCGGGCGCCGCGCCGAGGCCCGGGCCGCCGCCGCGGAGGCGCGCGCCCTGGCGGAGGAGATCGGCGATCTCCTCCGGATTCCGACCCGAGGCCCGGCCCTGCGCGCCTTCCTCGAGGAGGAGGGACTCCTCGGCGGAAGTTTCGGCGCCAAGCTTCAGGCGGCCTTCGACGCCTTCGCCGAAAAGCCCGAGGGGAGCGAGGATATCCGCTCCGGCGAGCCCCTTTCCCCCCGCGAACGGGAGACCCTGTCCCTCCTCGTCCAGGGGCGGACGGCCGAGGAAATCGCCGCGCTGCTCTTTGTCGCGCCGAGCACCGTGCGTTCCCACGTGAAGAGCCTTTACGCCAAGCTCGGCGTCCATCGCCGCGTGGAGGCGGTGAACAAGGCGCGGGAACTCGGCATCTTCTGACCCGGCTCCCCCCTCCGGCATCCCTGATTCCCCAATATTGAGGATGCCCCTCGTCTCGAAGCCACCCTAGACTCCCGATAGCCGGGAAAATCTCCTAGGAGATTCCCGACGACGGCCTTGCGGCACCCGCCTTTCGGGGCCCGCACCGGCCGGAAACAAGCTATTCGGAGGCTATGATGAGGCGATTGTACGCTACCGCGGCGATGATCCTCGCCGCGGCGAGCCTCGGTTTCGCGCAGGCGAAGCCGGGACCGCTCCCCGACCGGATCATTTTCGACACGAGGATGCAAGAGGACATCGGCCTCCGCGACGCCGCGGAAGGCAAGACCGATTTCTTCTTCCAAAACATCACCGGACCGACCCTGAAGGCCCTGCCCGCCGAGGTCCGCGCCAAGCTCGACAGCTATGCGGTGCCCGAGTCCTCCTGGAGCCTCCAGCTCAACCCCTTCCCGAACAAGGCTCCCTACCAGGGCAAGGTCGACGGCAAGGCGGTCTTCAATCCCTTCGCCATCCGCGAAATCCGCTACGCCATCAACTGGCTCGTCGACCGCAAGCGCATCGTCGACGAGGTCCTGGACGGCGAGGGCGGCCCGATGTTCACGCCGATGACCCCCGGCCAGCCCGGCACCTACAAGTTCAACCTCGTCGCCTCCAAGCTCGGCATGACCGCCCGCGGCAACGAGAAGAAGGCGATAGCCGACATCGAGGCGGCGATGAAGGCCGCCGCCGAGCTGCCCGAGAACCGCGGCAAGCTCGCCAAGAGCGGCCAGTTCTGGACCTTCGAGGGCCAGCCCGTCACCATCCGCTTCATGATCCGCGTCGACGACCCGAACGGGCGTCTCCGCGTCGGCCGCTACATCGCCGACCAGCTCGAAAAGGCCGGCATCAAGGTCGAGCGCCTCGAGTGGGACCGCGCGAAGTGCTTTGACTTCCTGGACGACGATCCCGCCAAGCTCGGCTGGTCGATGTACACCGAAGGCTGGGGCGCCGGCGCCACCCGCGCCTACTGGGACATTTCCGTCTCCCAGATGTACGCGCCCTACTACGGCCAGCTCCCCGGCGGCAACCGCGAGGGCTTCTGGAGTTTCGAGCACAAGGAGATCGACGATCTCGCCCAGAAGTGCATCAACGGCCAGTTCCTGGACGCGGCCGAGTACTGGAAGGACAACCTCCGCGCCGTCGAGCTCGGCCTCAAGGACTCGGTGCGCATCAACCTGACCTACAGCCTTTCCTACTTCACCGTCAACAAGGCCCGCTTCAACGCCCGCTTTCCCTACGGCCTCGGCGACGGCCCCAACCGCTGGTCCACCATCGGCGCCGACGTGAAGCCCGACGCCAAGGGCGAGCGCACCCTCCGCACGACCCTCTTCTCCGCCCGCGGCGCCCTCTTCATGAGCGCCTGGGACCCCGTCGGCCCCGGCGGCTTCAGCGACACCTACATCAGGGCCATCGTCGACCCCGTCACCGATCCGGCCAACTTCGAGGCGCCCAACTCCGCCCTCGACACGCCGCTCAACGTCACCTGGAACGAGAAGGACATCGTCTCCAAGGTCGCGCGCGCCGCCGACGGCAGCCTGGCCGGCGAAGTGGCGATCCCCGCGGACGCGATGGTCTACGACACCGCGAGCAAGACCTGGAAGAGCCTCCCCGCGGGATCCAAGTCCTTCTCCAAGGCGACCTTCACCCTCGTCCCCCACAAGTGGCACCACGGACTCCCCGTCGGCGTCGAGGACTACCTGTACGCCTCCGCCTTCCAGCGCGAGTGGGCCAACGAGGACGGGAAGGGCGACAAGTACTTCGACCAGATGTACTCCGAGAACATCGTCTCCCAGCTCAAGTCCCTCCGCGCCCTCCAGCTCAACAAGGACGGCACGATCACCTCCTACGTGGACATCAACTGGCCCCTCGACAAGAACCGCGTCGCCGGCCAGGGCACGCCGGCCCTCTACACGAACAACGGCCAGTCCAAGGTCTGCGTTCCCTGGGAGATCAACGAGGCCCTCGCCAAGCTCGTCGCCGAAGGCGCCAAGAGCGGCGCGCCCTACAGCTTCTCCGACGACCCGAACCTCGTCGAGGTGGACTGCGTCGCGCCCGCCAACGTCGCCGACATCCGCGCCAAGCTCGAGGAGATGGCCGCCGCGAAGCACGTGCCCGCCTCCATCAAGAAGTGGGTGACGCCCGAGCAGGCGGTCGCGCGCTACCGCGCCTCCATCAAGTTCATCGACAGCTACAAGCACGCCTACATCTCGAACGGCCCCTACTACATCGCGGCCTACGATCCCGCCACGAACTACCTCGAGCTCAAGGCCTTCCGCGATTCCTATCCCTTCAAGGGCGACTACTGGAACAAGCGCTTCCAGACGACGCTCTCCCGGATCGACGACGTCGTCCTCCCGCAGAGCGCCAAGCGCGACGCGGACCTCCTCGTCGCCGCCAAGGTCTCCGCGGTGGTCTATCCGCTCGACACCGCGTCCGCCGCGGACGGCAGGTTCAAGGCGACCGTCACCCTCATCTCCCCCGACGGCGTCGAGAAGAGCTACCAGGCGGCCTTCACCAAGGCCGGCGAGTTCGCCGCCAAGATCCCCGCCAAGGATCTCGCGGCCGGCAAGTCCGGCGCCTGGACCGTCATCGTCGAGACCCGCCTCGGCGCCGAAGCGCCCTCGGTCGAGGTGCGGAGCCTCATCCTCCTCTAATCGTTCCACGGCGTCCGGCCGGGCGCCCGGGAGTCCTCCCGCGCGGCCTTTCGAAGGCCGCGCGGGTCCCCTTCCCGGGACCCCCGTCCCGGGAAAGGCCCCCGCGCCCGGCCGCCGCCAGCCGAACCACGGAACCGGAGAACCCATGTACCAGCGTTATGCGATTCGGAGGATCCTCGACGGGATCCTCGTGTACGCCGTCATCGTCCTGGCCCTCTCGGCCCTCTTCAACTCGGTGGCGGACCGCACCGTGCGCGCCCTCATCGACGAGGAGGTCAGGCAGTCGATGTCCAAGATGAAGGGCGTCCGCCCCGAGGACTTCCAGCTCGCCTTCCAGTCGCGCGTCCGCGAACGCGAGCGCGCCTACTGGCTCGACCGTCCCGTCGGCGAGCGCATCGCGCGGAGGACCCTCGCGACCCTGACCTTCGATTTCGGCAAGTCCACCATCGTGAAGTCCTCGGGCGGGAGCCGCGAGGTCGCCGCCATCATCGGCGAAGCCCTGCCGCGCACCCTCCTCCTCTTCACCACCGAGGCGATCCTCGTCGTCGCGCTCGGCGTCTCCCTCGGCCTCCGCATGGCCAGGCGTCCCGGAGGCCCCCTCGACCGCGCGACGAGCCTGGCGACGATGATCGTCTACGGCATGCCGAGCTGGTGGGTCGGCATGATCCTCATCATGATCTTCGTCTACATCGTGCCGGTCTTCCCCTCGGGAGGCCTCCACACCCTGCCGCCCCTCTCCGGCTTCGCGCGCGTCCTGGACGTCGCCTGGCACATGGTCCTGCCGCTCGCGACCCTGGTCCTCATCGGCTTCTGGGGCACCGCCCTCGTCGTGCGGAACATCGTCCTCGGCGTCCTCCAGGAGGACTTCGTCATGGCGGCCCGCGCGCGCGGCATACCCGAGCGCAAGGTCCTGCGCGGCCACACCCTGCGGACCGCGGCCCCGCCCGTGGCCACGATGGCCATCCTCATGCTCGTCGGCTCCATCGGCGGCAACCTCGTCTTCGAGGGCATCTTCTCCTGGCCCGGCCTCGGCAACCTGTATTGGATCGCCCTCCAGCAGATGGACGTGCCCCTCGTGCTCGGCCTCCTCTCCGTCACGACGGGGCTCTACGTCTTCGCCCTGGTCCTCCTCGACCTCGTCTACGGATTCCTCGATCCCCGCATCAAGACTGGAGGCGCCGCATGAGCGTCAACCTCGCGAACACCCGCCTCGGCGATTTCTGGTCCGAGTTCCGCCGCTCGCCCTCCGGCGTCGTCGGCCTCGTTCTTCTCCTCCTCTTCGCCGCCGTCGCCGTCCTCGGGCCGGCGCTCTCCCCCTATCCGGAGGCCGGTGTCTCCTGGCGCTCCATCGAGTACTGGCAGGACGAGCCGGCCAACGCGCCGCCCGCCTGGACCAACCTCTTCGCCCGCGAGAAAGGCGCCGTGAGCGCGCGGCTTCCGGCCGCGGACTCCTCGGTGGAGGTGGGGGAGGGCTACAGCGTCGCCCGTTCTTCCTTCGTCTACGATTTTTCCCACGACCGGCCGCCCCTCGACCTCGTGCTCCGCTTCGGCGCGGACGAGCCGGCGCCCGTCTCGGTCGCCATCGAGCGCCCCGACGGCCTCCGCGTCGAACTCGTCAACGCCACCGCCGAGCCCGTCTCCGGCGAGGCGCGCGTCTCCCTCGACAAGGAGGCCGGCGCGGCGGTCCTGGACTTCGTCCGCGGGATCGAGTCGCCGGAGGCCCTGGAGCGCCTGGACGGATCCTCCCTCGAGCCCACGGCGGTTCTCTTCGCCGCGGCGGAACCCGGCCTGACCACCGCGCCGCGAACCCTCAAGGGCAAGTATCGCATAACACTTGAAACGGTGATCGTCGGCGACGCGGAACCCGCCGCGGAGCTTGGGCCGCCGCGGCTCGCCGTCGTCGGCCGCGTGTCGGGCCTGCTCGGCACCGACGCCCAGAAGCGCGACCTCTTTTCCGGCGCCGTCGCCGGCGTCCGCTACGCCCTCCTCATCGGCTTCCTGACCGCCCTCGTCTCCGTCGCGGTCGGCGTCGTCTACGGCGCCCTGTCAGCCTACGCGGGCGGCCTCGTGGACGCGGTCATGCAGCGCTTCTTCGAGATCATGTCGAGCATGCCCCTCCTGCCCTTCATGATCGTCCTCTCCGCGATCTTCAAGCCGAGCATCGTCACGATGATCGTCCTCATGGTGCTGTTCTTCTGGACCGGCTCCGTGAAGACCGTCCGCTCCATGGCGCTCCAGATCAAGGAGGAGACCTACATCGAGGCGGCCAAGGCCCTCGGCGCGAGCGGGCCGAGGATCCTCTTCCGCCACATCGTGCCGATCCTCGTGCCCTATTCCTTCGCGTCCATGGCCCTCGCGGTGCCCGGCGCCATCGTTTACGAAGCGACCGTCTCCCTCCTCGGCCTCGGCGACGCCTCGATCGTCACCTGGGGCCAGATCCTCCACGACGCCCTCTCCGGCGGCGCCGTCCTCAACGGCGTCTGGTGGTGGGTCGTGCCGCCGGGACTCCTCATCGCCCTCATGGGCATGACCTTCGCCTTCCTCGGGTTCGCGATGGACAAGATCCTCCACCC
>DAINBW010000086.1:0-8729 GCA_036732745.1 Spirochaetales bacterium
GCAGAGTCCGGGCGGGGCGGCCGTCCCGCCGGCGCCGCTTCGGCGGGCGCTGCCGCGGCCGACCAGACGGGCGCCGAAATCGGCCAAGGCCAGGCAGGCGGCGGAATTGTCCAGGTAGCCGGGGCTGCCGGGCGCCCGGTCATAGTGGGCGACGAGGACGAGGCGGGGCCGCCCCGCCCCGAGACGCACGAGGAGGTGCCGCGCGCCCGCCGCGGGCAGGACGCTGTAGTCGAGGCCCCGTCCGGCGAGGATGCCGGCCAAGGCCACGAGGCGGTCGGCGCCGGGGGAGAGGAAGCGGCGAAAATCCGCGGGAAGCTGCATAGGACGCGCGGGTCGGGACGACGGGGGCCGCGCGGGCCTAGGGCCGCGGCCGAGGCGCGGGCGCGCCGGCCCGGGGCGCCGCCGTGGAGCCCCGGACGACCAGCTCCGCCGAGAGAATCCGATGGCTGACGGCTTCTCCCGCGAGGAGGGCGAGGGCCAAGGTCGCCGCCGCCGCGCCCTTTTCGAGACCGGGCTGGTGCACGGTGGTGAGGGGCGGGTACACGAGGGAGGCGTTGGGGATGTCGTCGAAACCCGCCACGCTGAGGTCGCGGGGAATGGCGAGGCCGAGTTCGCGGCAAGCCTCGTAGGCGCCGAGGGCGGCGGCGTCGGACATCGCGACGATGGCGGTCGGCGCGGCCTCGCCGTCCGCGAGGAGCCGGAGGGAGGCCTGGCGGCCGCCCTCCAGGGAGCCCTCCACGGCGACGACGCGGATCCCCGGCGACGAGAGGCCCAGGCCGAGCTCCGCCAAGGCCTTTTCGAAACCGGCGAGCCGGAGGCAGCTGACGCGGGAATAGTCGCCGGCGGAGTCGAGGTAGATCTCGGGCATGAGGGAAAGCACCGCGACGCGGCGATGCCCGAGGCCGAGGATGTGGCGCATCAGGGCGTAGGCCGCCGCCTCGTCGTCGATGCCGACGTTGAAGGTGGTGGCCGACTCGTCGCCGTCGATCGTGACGAAGGGAAGATGGCGGCGGTGGAGGAGCTCCGCGACCGCGGTGCCCGGCCCCACGCCGATCGTGAGCAGGGCGTCCACGGCGGCGCGGCGGGCCGCCTCGATGACGGCGCCCTTGACGGGAGGCAACATCGTCAACGCCAGGCCGCGCTCCTCGCAGAGCTCGCCGATGCCGCGGACGATCTCGCAGAGGTAGGGATTGGCCAGGGCCTCGTGGATGGGCTGCGGGAGGAGAAGGCCGAGGGCGCCGTGCCGCTTGGTCGTGAGGGCCCGCGCGACCGGGTCGGGCACGTAGCCAAGCTCCGCCACGATGTCCATGACCCGCTTGCAGGTCTCCGCCGAGATGCGGCTCGGGTCGTTGAGCGCGAAAGAGACCGTGGTCTTGGAGACCCCGGCCCGCTCCGCGATGTCCTTGATGGTTGGACGCATCCTCCCGCCTTTCGCTTACTTGATGGACCCGGCGACCATGCCCTTGATGATCGACTTCTGGGCGATGAGGAAGAATATCACGATCGGGATCATGGCCATCAAGATGGCGGTGAGGATCAGGTCCCACTGCTTCACGTAGGCGCCCGCGAAGTTGGAGACCGCGAGGGGGATGGTCATCACGTTGTTGCCCTTCCCCAGGATGAGGAGGGGGAGAAGGTAGTCGTTCCAGATCCAGATGCCGTTGAGCACGAGGACCGTCGCGTGGATCGGCTTCAGGATCGGGAAGATGATCTTGAAGAAGATCTGCCGGGGCGCGCAGCCGTCGATCGTCGCGGCCTCCTCGAGCTCGAGGGGGATCACTTGATGAAACCGTGGAACATGAAGATCGACTGGGACATGCCGAAGCCGATGTAGGCCAGCACGATGCCCGCGTAGGAGCGCAGCAGCCTGACGCCGGTGAATTGCGCGATCTCCCGGAACCAGGTGAGGAGGGGGAACATGACGATCTGGAAGGGGATGACCATCGCGGCCACGAAGGTGATGAAGATGCCGGTGGACAGCTTCGTCTTGGTGCGCACCAAAGCCCAGGCCGCCTGGGAGGCCAGGAGGTTGAGGAGGATGAGGGAAGCCGCGGTGATGATGACCGAGCTCAGGAAGGACTGCGAGTAGCGGATGTTGACGCTGGTCCAGATCGTCACCATGTTGTCGACGATCTTCCGCCATTCCGAGGGGAAGGTCAGCGGGCTCTGCGTGATCTCGAAGGGAGTCTTGGCCGCGTTGACGAGGACGATGAAGAAGGGAAAGAGGAAGAGGAGGAAGAGGAGGACGGCGAGGATCTCGAGGGCGATCGCGCCCCTGCGGCGGTCGGTCATAGCTCGATCTCCTTCTTCTTGTTGACGGAGACCTGGATCACCGAGACGATGGCCAGGACGAGGAAGAAGATGACCGCGCGGGCCTGCCCGCCGGCCATGTCGTTCGACTTGAAGCCCTGGTTGTAGATGTTCATCGCGAGGAGCTGGGTGCCGTAGATCGGCTGGTCCATGAACATCACCGCGGGGCCGCCGGCGGTCAGCGAGACGTTGACGTCGAACTGCTTGAAGGAGTTCACGAGGGTGAGGAAGAGGGTGATCGTGAAGGCCTGGCTCGTCATCGGCAGGGTGATGGCGAAGAGCCGGCGGAGGGGCGAGGCGCCGTCGATCTGGGCCGCCTCGATGAGCTCCTGGGGAATGTTCTCTATCGCGGCGACGTAGATCACCATGATGTAGCCCGCGTACTGCCAGGCGCCCACGACGACGAGCGCGAGGAGGGCGGTCGTGCTCTTGGCGAGGACGAGGTTCTCGGCGTTCGCCCAGGAGCCGAAGCCGAGCAGGGTGCCGATGGAGGGCACCGCGTTGTTGAAGATGAACTGCCAGATGTAGCCGAGGATGAGGCCGCCGATGAGGTTCGGCACGAAAAATCCCGCCCGGTACACGTTGCGCCCCTTCAGCCGCTGGGTGACGAGCATGGCGAGGCTGAAGGCGATGACGTTGATCGCGATCATGTTGAGGATCGTGTAGACGACCGTCAGCATGAAGGAGTAGGCGAAGGAGGGATCCTTGAGGATCTTGGCGTAGTTCCCGAAGCCGATGAAGGCGAGGTTTTCGCCGATGCGGGCCGTCGCCGACCAGTTCGTGAACGAGTAGTACACGCCGAGAAGGAAGGGCACCACGATGACGAGGACGAAGGCGAGGAGGACGGGCGCCAGGAACAGCCAGAATACGGGGGGATGTTTCGCTTTCCGCATCGGTTTGGATCTCCTAGTGGCCATAATAAAGCGCCCTCCGGAAAAAACCAGAGGGCGCGGCGTCGGACCGGCCGCGGCCGGGGACGGCGCGTTGTCCGCGCCCTTCCCCGCGCCGCGGGCGAAACTCACTTCTTGAGACCCTGGAAGGCCTTGGTCATGAGCTCGACGAACTTGGCCTTGTCGATGGCGCCGGTGGCGAACTGGTTGTAGATCGGGGCGAGGGTCTTGTCGCGGAAATCGCCCGTGAAGTAGTACTGGCTCCAGCTGTAGACCTTTCCGGCGGCCGAGTAGGCCTGGACGGACTTGGAGAGCTGGCCGGTCGGATTGAGCTTGACGTTGGAGAAGGCGGGGATCATGCCGGCGCCCTCGACCATGTACTTGTTGCCCGCCTCGCTGAAGACGAGGTCGTTCAGGAACTTCTTGGCGGCCTTCACGTTCTTGGAGTTCTTGTTGACCACGTAGAAGGAGGGGGCGGCGGCGAAGATGCCGTCGGTGGCCTCGGCCATGGAGCCGTGGGGGGCGAAAGCCATGGGGAAGGTCGCCTTGGCCTGGGCCATGTTGGGATCGGTCCAGTTGCCCTGGTGGAGGAAGACGGCCTTGCCGGTGGCGAAGGCGCCGACCTGGGAGTCGTAGTTGCCGGTGGTGAGGACGGTCTTGTCGGCGTACTTGAAGAGGAGCTCGACCCAGTCGGCGTACTCGCCGAGGCGCTTGGCGTCGACCTCGCCCGCGAGGAGGGCGTTCACGACGGAGAGATCGCCGTAGGCGAGGCCGTTCGAGAGGAGGGAGTTGAAGTTGTGGTGGGCGGTGACCCAGCCCATGTCGAGGGCGGCGGCCATGGAGACCACGGACTTGACGCCGAGGGCGGCCTTCTGGGCGTCGAGCTTCTCGAAGGCGGCCTTGTAGCCGGCGTAGTTGACGAGGGTCTTGGGATCGATGCCGGCCTTGGCGAGGAGGTCGCCGTTGTAGGCCATGCCCCAGCCTTCCACCGCGACGGGGAAGCCGTAGACCTTGCCGTCGACCTTGAAGGCGACGGAGGTGTTCTTGACCCACTCCTCGCCGGAGAGGTCGAGGGTGAGGTTCGCCCACTCCTTGTAGTCCTCGAGGCCGTTGATGGCGAAGATGTCGGGCATGTCGCCGGCGGCGAGGTCGGCCTTGAGCTGGGTGCCGAGGTCGGTGCCGGAGCTGCCGCCGACGGACTTGATGGTGACGGGAACCTTGTTGGCGGTGGACCACTCGGCGGCGTAGGCCTTGAGGGCGGCGTCGATCTCGGGCTTGCCCTGGGCCAGCGTCAGCTTGGCGGGGGCGGCCGAGCATCCGGCGACCATGAGGGCGATACCGACGAAAGCGATAAGCGACGCGAGAATCGCGAGCGTTCTCTTCATGATTCCTCCTTGTGGATTGCCCGGGCGGCGCCCAGGCTCATGAAAAACAAGTATAGAACCCCTTCCTGAATCATGCAAGAAAAAAAGTTTACCGGTTTACTTCAATAAATTTTCGTCCCAACAAGCCACAAACGGTATCACCCGCAAATAATTACTTTCAAGAAATAAACATAGACAACTAACTATCCAGCTTCTTTCCAATAGAGCAACCAACCGGCATCTGAGGTAAACCGCTTTTATTTTCAACCTTAACCGGTTTATACTCGGTGAAGTACCCCCAAGGCGGTGCCCCGGGGCAACCACGGCGGGGGATGTCGGCGGCTCGGCGCTTTGGCGAAGAGACCGGCCGGGAGGGAGCGCGAGGCATGACGAAAACCAGCGGCGAAATCCGGCCCGACGGCGAGGAAGCAAGCCCCCGCGAACTCCTGGCGCGCGCGGCCTTGGGCCTCGGCGGAACGGAGGGAGGCGACGCCGTATTCTTCTCCCGCCTCGGCTACCGTTACGAAACCATCACCCGGCTCTTCGCCAAGCTCTACGGCGGCGCGCCCGGCCACGAGGAGCTTTTCGGGCGCCTCGAGTCGCTGCTCCTCGACCGGTACCGCGAACGCCCCGCCGCCCTCAAGGCGATCGACCTCGAGCGGGAGCTCCGCGGCCCCTGGTACCTCGAGCCCGGCCTCGCGGCCTACATGGTCTATCTCGACCGTTTCGCGGGAAACCTGCGCGGCTTCGAGGAAAAACTTCCCTACCTCGAGGAGCTCGGCGTGAAGCTCGTCCACTTCATGCCCTTCTTCCGCTCGCCCCCGGGCAACAACGACGGCGGCTACGCCGTCAGCGACCATCTCGGCGTGGATCCCCGCTACGGCACGAACGAGGACCTGGTCCAAACCGCGGCCCTCCTCCACGAACGCGGCATGTTCCTCGCCGCCGACCTCGTCCTCAACCACTCCGCCGACGACCACGCCTGGGCCCTGGCCGCCAAGGCGGGCGACGCGCGGCGGCGCGCCTATTATTACGCCTATCCCGACCGGACGATGCCCGACCGCTTCGAGGCCGCCATGCCCGAGGTCTTCCCCGAGACGGCGCCGGGCAACTTCACCTGGGTGCCGGAGATGGAAGCCTGGGTGATGACCGTCTTCCACCGCTTCCAGTGGGACCTGAACTGGTCCAATCCCGAGCTCTTCCTCGAGATGCTCGGCGTCCTCCTCGGCATGGCCAACCTGGGCGTCGACCTCCTCCGCCTCGACGCCGTGCCCTACCTCTGGAAGCGGCCCGGCACGAGCTGCCAGAACCTCGAGGAGGCCCACGACATCGTGCGCCTCCTCAAGGCCTGCGCCGACGTCGTCGCGCCCGGCGTGGCCTTCCTCGCGGAGGCCATCGTCCAGCCCTCGGAAATCACGCGCTACCTCGACTCGGGCGGCGTCGAGGAATGCCAGCTCGCCTACCACGCCTCGCTGATGGCCCTACTCTGGGAGTCCCTGGCGACGCGGAAGACCCGCGTGCTCGCCGACGCCTTCGGCGGGGAGACGCGCCTGCCGCGCGGCACGGCCTGGCTGTCCTACGCCCGCTGCCACGACGACATCGGCCTCGGCTACGACGAGGGCGCCATCGCGCGCGCCGGCTTCACGCCCGCCCTCCACAAGCGCTTCCTCCTCGACTTCTACTCCGGGCGCTTCCCCGGCTCCTTCGCGACCGGCCGCCTCTTCATGGAAAACCCCGCCACCGGCGACGCGCGGATCTCGGGCTCCTGCGCCTCCCTCGCGGGGCTGGAGGCCGCCCTAGCCCTCCGCGCGGCCGGCGACCCCGGCGCCCCCGCCGCCGTCGAGCTCGCGCTCTCGCGCGTCGAGCCCCTCCACGCCCTCGTCGCCTCCCTCGTGGGCATTCCCATGATCTTTTCCGGCGACGAGCTCGCGCTCCGGAACGACTACTCCTGGGAAGGGGATCCCGGGCTGGCCGACGACAACCGCTGGATGCACCGCCCGCGCATGGACTGGGTGGCGGCGGAACGCCGCGGCCGGGCCGATACGGTCGAGGGGCGGATCTTCGGCTGGATCCGCGCCTGTCTGGCCGCGCGCGCCGCGATCCCCGCCTTCGCGCCGGACGCCCCCTTCTCCGTCCTCCCGAGCCCCTCGGAGCACGTCCTCCTCTGCCTCCGCGGCGGCGCGCGGCCCGGGGACGCCCCCGTCCTCGTCGCCGCCAACTTCTCGCCGGAGCCGCGGGCGCTCGAAGGGCCCCTGCCCGGCTTCGGGGCGACGGCGGGCCTTCGCGACCTCCTGGGGAGCGGCAAGGCGCGGCTCGACCGCGGCTCGCTGCGCCTCGAGCCCTACGGCGTCGCCTGGCTCGCCGATTCCTCCTTTATTTCCCGCGGCCCATGAACTAAGCTTGTCCATGCCTGCTGCAAGGAGCGCGCATGAGACAGATCACCGTCACCTATCCTTCCGGCGAGAAGCTCGCCTATCCCGCCGGCGTCAAGGCCGCGGACGTCATCGGGCGCCTCGGCGCCCTGCCCTGGCCGCTCGCGGCCGTCCTCGTCAACAACGAGCTCAAGTCCCTCGAGGCCATGCTCCTCGCGGACTGCGCCGTGGCGCCGGTCACCATCGGCACGAGCCAGGGGGCGGCGACCTACCGCCGCTCGCTCTGCTTCCTCCTGGCGCTCGCGGCCCGCGAGCTCCACCCCGGGCGCCGCCTCGTCGCCGGCATGGCGATCGGCACGGGCTTCTACCACTTCTTCGACGACGAGCTCGGCGTGGGCCCCAAGGACATCGCGGCGTTGGAAGGCAGGATGCGCGATCTCGTCGGGCGGGACGTGCCCATCAGCGTCGAGCGGAAGGCCTACGCGGACGCCGTGGCCTATTTCGCGGGGAGCGCCCAGGCGGACACGAGCCTCCTCCTCGAGCACCTCAACGACCCCGTGATCCGCCTCAACGAGTGCGCCGGCTACCGCGACCTCCACGTCGCTCCCCTCGTCCCCTCCACCGGCATCCTGAAAACCTGGGCCCTCCTCCCCTACCACGAGGGCCTCCTCCTCCGCTACCCGCACAAGGAAACGCCCTTCGAACTCACGCCCTTCGAGGACGACCCCGTCCTCTACTCGATCGCGAAGGAGTACCGCGAGCGGGCGCGCATCCTCGGCGTCTCCTCCGTCGGCGCGCTGAACCGCGTGAGCGCGGCCAAGGGCATCAAACCCTTCATCCAGGTCGCCGAGGCGCTGCAGAACAAGAAGATCGCCTCCATCGCCGACAAGGTCGCCGAGCGCGCCGACAAGGTCAAGGTCGTCCTCCTGGCGGGACCTTCGAGCTCGGGCAAGACCACCACCTCCAAGAAGCTGGCGATCCAGCTCAAGGTGATGGGCTTCGAGCCCATCAACATCTCCCTCGACGACTACTTCGTGGACCGGGAGCACACGCCGCGGGACGAGGAGGGCAACTACGACTTCGAGTGCCTGGAGGCCCTCGACGTCGAATACCTGAACCAGCAGCTCCTGGCCCTTTTCGCGGGCGAGGAGATCGAGCTCCCGACCTTCGACTTCAAGTCCGGCTCGCGGAGGCCCTCCGGCAAGAAACTCAGGATGACGGGACGGGAACTCCTCGTCATCGAGGGCATCCACGGCCTCAACGACCGGCTGACGCCCAAGATCCCGCGCGACCAGAAGTTCAAGGTCTACGTCTCCGCGCTGACCCAGCTCAACCTCGACGACCACAACCGCGTCTCGACGACGGACAACCGCCTCCTCCGGCGCATGGTCCGCGACTACAACTTCAGGGGCCACTCCGCGCTGGCGACGCTCAAGATGTGGCCGAGCGTCGGCCGCGGGGAGCGCAAGCACATCTTCCCCTTCCAGAATTCGGCCGACGCCGCCTTCAACTCCGCCCTCGACTACGAGCTCGGCGTCCTCAAGATCTACGCCGAGCCCCTGCTCAGGACCGTGAAACCGACGTCGGAGGAGTATTCCGAGGCGATGCGCATCCAGGCCTTCCTGGACAACTTCGCCCCCATCCCCTCCCAGTTCGTGCCGAAGGATTCGATCTTGCGCGAGTTCATCGGCGAAAGCGAGTTCAAGTACTAGGGCTGTTTATTTATAGATATACATAAAAAAGCGGCCAATAGCCTCGGCTTGGCGGTCGTCCCGGGAACATTACCCAGGGCG
>DAINBW010000087.1:0-8534 GCA_036732745.1 Spirochaetales bacterium
CTGCCTTCGTGGTGGGAGAGTAGGTCGTCGCCAGGCTTTTTTATTTTAAATCGCGTCGATTCAATCATTCCGGTTTCCTCCGACAGTTGTCCAAGAGCGGGTTCCCCCGGCGACGGATCCGGAATCGGGTCGCCGATCCCCATGGATCCCCCTCCCCTTGCCCTCGCGCGGGGGGCCGCGAAAGCCCTTGTCCTTGCCCCGGCAGGAGAAAGGTGCTACACTGACAATCGATTACCGATCCACAGCAACGGGGGAGTCCATGGCCGAAAGGGACACGCAGATACAACTCGTGACGTTTCAGATAAGCTCGGAGTTGTATGGCATCGACATAATGGACGTAAAAGAGATCGTGCGCGTCCAGGAAATCCGGCAAATTCCGAATGCTCCCGCCTACGTCGAAGGGCTTTTCAACCTTCGCGGCGAAATCATACCGATAATTTCCCTTCATAAGCGATTCCACCTCAAAAAAGCGCAGACGACCGACGATGAGGAGCTGCTTTCGGGCTTCATCATCATCGACATCGAAGGCATGAAACTCGGTGTCATCATCGACAAGGTCGAACGTGTCGTGTCCATAGAGGCCGACGAAATCCAGCCCCCGCCCCAGATGATTTCCGGAATCGGCGCCGAATACATCCAAGGCGTGGTCAATCGCGAGGGCGGCTATCTCATAATCCTGTACATCCAGAAGCTCTTCAACGCCAAGGAACTCAGGAAAATCGACGAGATGCGGCGATAGGTTTTTGACGAGCATGAGCGTACCCGTCTTCTGTTCCTACATCCGGCGGAAGGACATGGATTCCGTCCTCAACTGCCTCGTTACCGATTCGATCGGCCCCGGCGAGTACCTTGAGCGCTTCCAGAAAGCGAGCAGGGAGACGCTGGGCTTCGACTACGGCTTCGCGGTGCGGAGCCCCTATATCGCCCTTGGTCTCGCGCTCGACGCCGCGGGCCTCCAGCCGGGAGACGCCGTGGCCGTCTCCGCGCTTTCTCCGGCGTATTACGCCAACGCGATCCGCGAGCGCGGCTTGGAAATGGTCCTCGTCGACACGGCGCCCGATTCCGCGGCGCCAAGCGAGGAGACCTTTGCCGCGGCGATCCAGTCGGCGGAGAAAAAGCCGCGCGCCATCGTGCTTTTCGAGGCGCTTGGCGTCATGCCGGACCCCGAGACCCTCCGCGGCCTCGGCCTCCAGATCATCGAGGACATCTCGCAATCCCTCGGCGCCGTGCGCGGCGAGGCGAAGGCGGGCGGCATCGGCCAGCTCGCGATCCTCGGCCTGGAAAGCGGCTCGCTCGTGACCGCGGGCGGCGGAGCGATTCTCTTCGCGGCCCAACGCAGGGACGCCCAGGTGCTCCGGAACATGGCCGAAGGCGCGTTGCCGGAGCTCAAGATGACCGACTACAACGCCGCCCTCGGCCTCGCGCAGCTCAAGGACTTGGAAGCCAGCATCGCCAAGCGGCGGGAGCTCTACGCCCTGTTCAGCCAGTCCCTCGCCCGGACCAGGCACGGACTCCTGTCCCAGCCCGGTGAAGGCGAGCCCGCCTACTGGGCCTTCCCCGTCCTCCTTGATTCGGGTATGAAGGACGTGCGCGCCTACGCGAAAAAGAAGGAAATCGACACGGAGCTTGCCTTCGAGGGAAGCCTCGTCGGCAAGGGCCTCGTGCCGGAGGCCGCCTGCCCGAACGCGCGCTCCCTCCTCCTGCGCGCCATTCTCTTTCCCCTTCACCAGCGCATCGGACTCCAGGGCGCGCAGAAGATCTCGAGGGTCCTCGCGACGCTCCCGTAAAGGAAAGCCATGGCCGGTCGTAAGGTCCTCATCATCGCCAATCTCATGAAGGACGACGCGGCCGGCGTCGCCAAGGAGATGGCTTCCCATCTCGCCACTCTCGGCGTCGAGGCGCAAATCTACGCCTTTTCCGGCCCTCCCGGCCCCTATCCTTCGGCGGAGGGGCTCGATCTCGTCATTTCGCTCGGCGGGGACGGCACGGTCCTTTTCGCCGCCCGAGCCGCGGCTTCCGCGGGCATACCGATCATGCCCTTCAACCTGGGCCGGCTCGGATTCATCGCCGGATTCGGCAAATCGGACTGGATGGTCGCCCTGGATTTCTGGATGGCCGGCCGCATCGGGCTTACGGCCCGCTCCATGCTCGCCGTGGATGTCCGGCGCGGCGGCGCGGTGATCGCCTCCTTCGTGGCGCTGAACGACGGCGTCGTCTCCGCCCAGGGCATCGCCAAGGTCATCGGCCTCGACATCCGGATCGGCGGTTCGAACCTTGGCAGCTACCGCTCCGACGGTGTCATCGTCGCGACGCCGACGGGTTCCACCGCCTACAACCTCGCCGCGGGGGGGCCCGTGCTCCATCCCGAGATGGACGCGATGATCCTCAATCCCGTTTGCCCCTTCACCCTGTCCAACCGGCCCCTCGTGGTGCCGGGAGGGGAGCGGATCGACGTCCTGGTCGAGGAGGGGAAGCGCACCGCCGTCATGCTCACGATCGACGGCCAGGTAACCTTCGACCTCCTGCCGAAGGATCGAGTTTCCTTCACCCACGCCGAAAGGCGCGCGCTCATTTATACGCCGGAGCGCCTCGCGTTCTACGAGGTCCTCCGCGAAAAGCTCAGTTGGTCGGGGGGACCCAATGCTTGAGGAGCTCTCGGTCAGGGACTTCGCCCTCATCGACCGTCTCTCGGTTTCGCTGTCCGGAGGCCTGTCGATCCTTACGGGCGAAACCGGCGCGGGCAAGTCCCTGCTCATCGGCGCCATCGGCTTCCTCCTCGGGGGAAAGGCCGACACGGGCGTCATCCGCGCGGGGGCGGAAGAGGCCCTCGTCACCGGGCTCGTCGACGTATCGGGCAGCGCCGAGGCCCGGTCCTGGCTCGAGGCCAGGGGCATCGAAGCGGAGGAGGGCAAGATCCTCGTCCGGCGCGGCCTCAAGTCGACCGGTCGCGGCTCGATTTTCATCCAAAACCAACCGGCGCTCCGCGCCGACCTGGCCGAGCTGACCGGCCTCCTCGTGGACCTGCACGGACAGCACGAACACCAGTCCCTGCTCGCGAGCGAGAACCATCGCCGCATCCTGGACCGCTATGCCGGGATCGAGGCCGAGGTCGCGGACTTCGGCCAAGGCTTCGCGGAACTGACGGCGAAGCGCCGTTCCTTCGAGAGCGCCCTCGCTTCGGAGAAGGAGCGCGCCCGCGAGATCGAGTTCCTCCGCTACGCCGTGGACGAGATGGAGAAGGCCAAGCTCAAGCGCGGCGAGGAAGCCGAGCTCGAGGCCGAGGAACGGCTGCTCGCCGAGCACGAAAAGCTCTACGCGGCGGTCGAGCAGGCGCACGAGGCCCTCGCCCACGCGGGAGAGCAGGGCGCCGTGCTCTCCTCGCTCCGCCGGGGACGCACCGCCCTCGAAACCGCCCAAGGGATAGATCCCGCCTTGGCCGATCTTGCCCGGCGCAGCGACGACGCCTACTACGAGCTCGAGGACGTCGCCGACTCCCTCCGCTCCTATCTCGGCGGCCTTCGCTACAGTCCGGAGCGCCTCGAAACGATCGAGGCGCGCCTGGCGGAGCTTCACAAGCTCAAGAAGAAATACGGGGGCTCCGTCGAGGAGCTCCTCGTCAGGCTCGAGGAAGACCGCGAGCGGCTTGCCCGTCTCGAAACCTGGGAAGAGGACAAGGAAGGACTGGCCGCGGAAATCGCCGAGCTCGAGGCCGCGGTGCTCAAGGCGGCGCTGGCGCTTTCCGAGAAGCGCAGGGCCGCGGCGCGGACGCTCGAGAACCGCATAGAGGCGATCCTCCGCACCCTGGGGATGCCCAAGGCCCGCTTCGCCGTCCGCGTGGACCGCAAGGAGCCCGAGGGCGGCAAACCCGTCGTGGGCCAGTTCGGCGTCGACGAGATCGAATTCCTGATAGCCCCGAATCCCGGCGAGCCGGCCAAGCCCCTCGCGCGCATCGCCTCGGGCGGCGAGCTCTCCCGCGTCGCGCTCGCGGCGAAAACCGTCCTCGCCGAGTGCGACACGGTCGGCACCCTAATTTTCGATGAAATCGACTCCGGCATCGGCGGCGAGGTCGCCGTGGCCGTCGGCGAGCACCTCAAGGCGCTCGGCAAGAACCGGCAAGTCCTTTGCATAACTCATCTCGCCTCCATCGCCGCGCGCGCCGATAATCATTTTAGGGTCGAGAAGGAAGTCGCCGAAGGGCGCACCTCCACGCGCCTGGCCCGGATGGAGGGCCGGCCCCGAGCCGAGGAGATCGCGCGCATGCTCGCGGGCGATCCCGAGGAAGAGGCCTCCGTGGCGCACGCGACCGAGCTTCTCCGTAAGTACGGGAACTGGCGGGACGGCTGATGGGCAAGATAACGCAGGAACAGCGCACTCGATACTTCGAGATGGTCAAGGAATACCGGAAGACCATCGAGGCGGGAATCGCCAAGGAAAAGACCTTGCTCGAGCTCCTGTCCAAGGACGAGAGCGGCGCCGCCTACAAGCGCCTGCTCGTCGCGGAGGCGGTGCTCGATCTTTCCTCGTGGTACCTGCTCGTGAACGGGCTCTCCGTTTCCCTCCTCGGCGTCAAGAACGACGACTACCTTTTGGAGGGCCGCAAGACCCTCGTCCGCGCGCTGAAATACCTCGAGGATACGGTGACGGCTACCCTTGACGGTCCCTTCTCCGACTACGAGCCCCGGCTCGCCGAAATCAAGGATTTGGACGCGGCTTCCCGCTTTCGCCTCGTCAGGAAATTCGGCTTCGCGATCCAGTCCTTCGAGGAAGCCTTCGGCGAGAATTCGAAGTACTCCTGGTCCTTCCTCGAGCTTTGGGGCAAGTACGCCGCGATTTCCAAGAATCTCATCGACCTCAAGACCGTCGTTTCCGACCTCGACTTCAACTCCCCGGTCAGGCCGATCCTCATGGGCCATCTGGCCGTGGTGAAAACGCTGTTCCAGCGTTGCGCCGACCGGTACCGGGAACAATACGAGCTCTACACGCACAAATCCCAGGACTTCAAGCAGGCCATCGTCTACCTCGCGGCGCTCCGGCGGATCCATGTCGCCCTTGGCGACCGGGATGAGGCGGAGACGACGAAGAAAAAGATGGACGTGTGGAATTCCAAGCTCGAGGCGGATTCCAAGCGGCAGGACGAGAAGAAGCGCTGAGCGGCCGCCGGGCGGCGCTCGGGCCGAGAGCCGGGGCCGCGGCGAACCGCGTCCGGTCTTGGGCCGGGCCGCGGCGGCCGCCGGGGCCTAGCGGTCGGCCAACTCGTGGAGGGCGTCGTTCGGGAGCAGCTGGCCCACCGAGGCCTCCACGAGCTTGGCGGAAGAGGCGCCGTAGACGACCGACGCCTCGGGCTTGAGGAATTCGGAGAGGACCTGGCGGCAGGCGCCGCAGGGGCTGACGGGGTAATCGGCGTCCGGCGTGGCGATGGCGATGCCGACGAAGTCGCGCTTGCCGGCGCTGACGGCGGCGACGAGCGCGCTGCGCTCGGCGCAGATCGTAAGGCCGAAGGAACGGTTCTCCACGTTGGTGCCCGTGAAGACGCTGCCGTCCGCGCAAAGCAGGGCGGCGCCGACGCGGAATTTCGAGTAGGGACTATAGGAGGCTTTCGCCGCTTCCTGGGCAAGGGCGAAGAGACGGGCGCTTTCCATGGGCTCCTCCGCGTTGTACGTTGACAGTATGGACTGATACTATATACGATTCGGCGATCAAAGGGAAGCTCGCGCGCGGGCTTCGGAAAGGTTGAAGCGCCCATATGGAAGAGATCGGGAAGCGACGCCTCGCCGCCGCCGCGATCGCCCTCGCCGGCATCGCGTATTTTTTCGCCTGCGCGCGGCCATTGCCCAAGACGCTGGTCCTCGCGCCGGGTTGGGCCAAGCCCCTGCCCGCGGCCGCCGCCACGCCCGAATCCGCGTCGGCCACCTCCGCCGCCGCTCCTCGGGAGGGCGACGGAAGGGGCGTGGCGACGCCGGAAACGAAGGCTGGTCGGGCTTCGACCGGCTTCGACCGGGGAGCCTCCGGCTTTCCCTATGCCCTGGCCGGCCGCTACGGCTATTTCGACGCCGAGGGCCGCATCGTCTCCGCCGCGGCGACCCCCTTCGGGCTCGCCCAATCCAAGGGCGCCTACGTCGCCTACGACCGCCTGCCGGAATCGCTCAGCCTGCGCTCCGCGGGCGGCGCCGAAATCGCGCGGATAACGGAGCCGGGATATCCCTTCTTCGCCGCGGGACGGCTCTTCCTCCTCAGGCCCGGACAGTCTTCGGTCGCCGAAATCGGGCCGGACGGCGCCGCGCTCTGGTCCCGTGATTTCCCCTCCATCGTCACGGCCTTCGACGCCTCCGAAGGGCTCGCGCTCTTCGGCCTCATGGACGGCAGCCTCGTCGGCGTCGGTCCCAAGGGCGCGGAGGTCCTGTCCTTCTCCCCCGGCGGCTCGCGGATCGCCGGCATCTACGGTTGCGCCGTCTCGCCGGACGGCGAGATGGTCGCCGCGGTCTCCGGGCTCGACAGGCAGCGCCTCGTGGTCCTGGAAAGAAGATCGGCCGCCTATCGCGTCACCTATCATCGCTGGCTCGATTCGGACTTTCGCCGGCCGGTGGCGATGGCCTTCACCGAGGACGGATCCTATCTGGCCTACGAGACTCCCTCCGGCCTCGGCCTCTACGACCGCGCCTCCCGCCGCGAGGCCGGCCTTTCCGCCGCGCGGCTCGCCTCGGTGGGCGAGTACCTGTCCGACCGCGGCCTCCTCCTCCTCCTCGAAGGCGGCGGCGAGGGGAAGGGCGTGCTCATCGCCTCTCCGGCCGGGCGCCGTCTCTTCACGGCCCCCTTCACGGCGTCGGAGGCCTTCGTATCGAAATCAGGCGGCGCGGTTTTCCTCGGCATCGCGGAGGGCGGCGGGGCCGCCTCCATTCTCAGGATGGACTTGAAGGAGGAGTGATGCGGCACGATGCGCGATCGGGGAGGGCTTGGTCCCGCCTCGCCCTCGTCCTGGCGGGGCTCGCCTGCGCGGGTCCCGCCCCCGCCCTCGAGTGGCCCCTCGACGCGCCGCGGCCCGCCGCGACCTTCGGAACGCCGGCCCGCGGCCGCTTCGTGGCCGGCATCGCCCTCGCCGCCGACGGGGCGCTCGTCCGCGCCGCCGGCGAGGGCGAACTGGTCTACTACCGCGACGGTCCGAGCGCCGCGACCCGGCTGCCCTCGGTGCTCGGTTCCTTCGCCGTCGTGGAGCACGAACGCGGCCTGGCGGCCGTCTACGCCGGGCTCGCGCCGGGCAGCGTGTCCTCCTACCTCGGCAAGGTGAAGGGCGGCCAGATCATCGGCGCCGCCGGAGCCTCGGGCTGGGCTGAAGGCCCCGGTCTCTTCTTTTCCCTGTACGACCGCGGCGCCGCGCGCTGGGTGAATCCCTACCTCCTGTTGCCGCGCCTCAAGGACGCCACGCCGCCGAACATTCGCTCGGCGGCCTTGGTGCGGGACGGCAAGAGCTACCCGCTCGGAGAGACCAAATCGGTCAGGCAGGGCGGCTACGCGATCGCCGTGGACATCGCGGATCCCCTCGACGCCCCCTGGTCAGCCGGCGCGCCGGCGCCCTTCTACGTCCGCCTCGTCGTGGACGGCACGAAAATCGCCGAACTCCGCTATGACATCGCCGAGGGGCGGAAGGGGAGTCTTTTCCTCTTCCCCGAGGCGCCAAGGAGCCGGGAAGCCTATCTCGCCCCCGACGGCCGCGCCATCCTCGCCGAAAGGACCTTCACGCGCGGACGCTCCTCCATCGAGATCCTCGTGCGCGACTTCGCCGGCAACGAACGCGCCGCGGCCTGGGTCGTCGGCGTGGAATGAAGACCTTCGCGACGAGCCCGCGGGCGGAAACGAGCCGCCTGAGGCCCTGCGTCCTCTGCGGCGGCTCCGATCCGAAGCCGCTCTGGGACTGCGGGGCCTTTCGTTTTTCCCGGTGTCGCTCCTGCGGCCTCATCCAGCAAAACCCCCAGCCCGAGGCCGCGGCGGTGCTGGCGCGCTATGACGAAAGCTATCTCGCCTACGAGGTCGAGCGCCAGTTCGAGTACCGCGACCTCGAGCTGCTCGCCCTCGCCGACCTTGATTTCTGGAACCGGGCTGAAAGGCCGGCGCCGGCAGGGTCCGTCGGCGAAACCCCGGGCGTCGCGCCGCGCGTGCTCGACGTCGGCTGCGCGACGGGCGCCCTCCTGACGGCCTTCCGCGACCGGGGTTGGGCCTGTCTCGGCGTGGAAGCCTGCGCCCCGGCCGCGGCTTATGGCCGCGAGCGCTTCGGCCTCGACCTGCGCGCCTCGACCCTCGAGGCCGCCGCCCTCGATGCGTCCTCCTTCGACGCGATCCACGCCTCCCATCTCATCGAGCACCTCAACGCGCCGGATGTTTTTCTCGACGAGGCGCGCCGGCTCCTCGTGCCCGGCGGCCTCCTCGTCCTCACGACGCCGAACGCCGACGGCTTCCAGGCGCGGCTCCTGGGCGCCTCGTGGCGCAGCGCCATCTACGACCACCTGTACCTCTTCTCCCGCGTGAGCCTCGTAAAGCTCCTC
>DAINBW010000088.1:0-8526 GCA_036732745.1 Spirochaetales bacterium
TACGAGGTGGACGAGCATCTGGGGGATCGCACTGAGCTGGCCGATCTGCGCCAGGAACTTGAGCGAACCGAGGTCCCGCTTGATGTTCTTGAGGTGGGCCACGACGAGCTGCACCGTTCCGATGAGGAAGCAGAGCATCTTGACGTTGTCGCCCGAGGCGGGATTCTCGTTGGAGAGCCAGTAGACCGCGATGGAGCGGAGGACGGTCGGCAGGCGATCCGGCGGCAGGCCGAACCAGCTGGCCGTCACGACGCCCCAGGCGACGGTGCTTCCCGCGAGGATGAGGAGGAGGCGGATCGGGTCGGGTATGAAGCCCTTCGCCTTCTTGGCCTTGAGCGCCGCGAAGACGCCGCCGAGGAGAAGGAGGGAGCCGTAGCCGCCGTCGCCGAAGATCATCGCGAAGAAGAAGCAGAAGAAGAAGAGGAAGAGGCCCGAGATGTCGTACTCGCGGTAGTTCGGCACCGTCCCGAGAAAATCGAAGACGGGCGCGACGACGCGGACGAGGGGGCCGTTCTCCACCTTGCTCGGCGGCAGCTCGTCTCCCGAGGGTTCGTCGGCGACGAGGCCCCAGGCGTGGGCCTGCGCGGCCGCCTTGAGGGCGGGGAGGTCCTTGGCGGGAACGAAACCGGAAAGATGGGCAAGCCCCTCGTCCTGGCCCATGCCGGACTTCACCTGCTCAAAAAGGAGGATCTCGGCGAGCCATTCCCGGGCGGCCTCGAGGGCGGGCAAGGAGGGCGCGAGGGCGGCGAGGCCCGCGTCGGCGGCGAGCCGGCGCTCCTCCGCGCGGTCGCGGGCGGCGCGCAGGGCCGCGGGGCCCTCGGCCGGCAGGGAGAACTCGATGAAGTCGCTCGGCAGCGCGGCCGGTTGGCCGCGATCGATGACGGCGACGCGGGCCCTGCCGCGGGGAGCCGCGAGCCGGAGATATTCAAGGCCTTCGGGCAGGGCGGCGAGGCGGGCGACGGGCCCTTCGAAGAAGCGCAGGGGCAGGCCCGCGGTGGAGAGCTCGGCCGCGAGGGCGGGCTCGAAGTCGCCCCAATCGGCGACGCGCTCGAGCTCGCGGACGATGGCGAAGCCCTCGTCCTGGGCGGCCTTCAGTTCCTCGCTCAGGGCCGCGCAGCGGCGGGAGGCTTCGAGGCCGGCCTCGCGGAGGGCGACGCCTGAAAGGGCCTTGGACGCGTCCTTGGGGGCCGCGCCCTTCTCTTCCTTGGGCGGCTTGAGGGAGGAAAGCAGGCCGATGGAGCGCTCGACCTCGGCGAGGCGGCGCGCCGCCCCTTCGAAATCCGTGCCCTTGCCGGAAAGGGGTTCGAGGTGGACCACGCCGAGACGCTTGAGCTCGGCGAGGGCGGCGGCTTTCTCGCGTTCGAGGACGACGAGATGCGCCTTCTGCATGGGGGCTATCATTCGGCGCTCCTCGCGGCGGCGGTCTCGACGACCTTGCGCTTGGCGATCTTGCCGCGGACGACCTGGGCGGTCTGCTGGTCTCCGAGGTAGATCCTGATTCGCTTGATGTCCTCGAGGGTCTCGGGGATCTTCACCTTCTCGAAAAGGTTGACGCGCTGGGTCGTCGTCCGGAGCTCGGCGGCGAGCCGCTCGATCTGGACGACGAGGACGCGGGCCTCGAGGTCGAGGAGGAGGGCCTTCTTGAGCCGGTCCAAGGCGGAGTCCACCCAGAGCGGCGTCGCGAAGAGGTCATACTCGGCGAACTCGAAGTCGGCCCCGTCGAAGACCGGGATCTCGACGCCGGCGATGTTGCCCAGGTTCGTCCGCACCGCGGTGACGCGCATGAGCGGCAGCCCGTCGGGACCATAGGCGGCTTCGGGTTCGCCGAAGACGCCGATCCAGGCGCGGAACTCGCGGTCGAGGGCGGCGCGCGCCTCCTCGAGCTCGCGGTGCCGCGCCTCGATGCCGCGGATCTCCATCTGGAGCTGCTGTTTCTTGAGCTGAAGCGTCGGGAGGTAGCGCTTGTACATCTTCAGCGCGTCCTTCTGCTTCTTGAGCTCGTTCTTGGTCAGCTTGATCTTGGCCATGGTGTAGCCCTCGGGCGCTCCTGGTTAGGCGGTCTTCTTGGGCCAGAACTTCTCGATGAGCTCGGTCCTGAGGGCCGTCTCCTGCGGTTCGAAGCAGTCGGCCAGGATCTCCCAGCCCTTGTCCAGGGCCTTTTCCAGGGGAACGTTGACCGAAAGATCCATCATCTCGCGCTCGAAGGCCTCGCCGTAGCGGAGGAGCTTCTTGTCCCAGGCGCTCATCTGGAAGCCCATCGATTTCTTCTCGAGGGTGTCCTTGTAGGAGGCGTAGAGCTTGATCATGCCGTCCATGATGGCGCGGTGGTCGGCGCGGGTCTTGCCGTTGACCTGCTGCTTCAGGCGGGAGAGGGAGCCGAAGGGCTCGATGCGGCCGCCCTTGAGGTAATACTGGCCCTCGGTGATGTAGCCCGTGTTGTCCGGCACCGGGTGGGTGACGTCGTCGCCGGGCATCGTCGTGACGGCGAGGATGGTGATGGAGCCGGCGTCGGAGAAGTCGACCGCCTTCTCGTAGCGGGACGCCAGCTGGGAGTAGAGGTCGCCGGGATAGCCGCGGTTGGAGGGAACCTGCTCCTGCGTGATGGCGATTTCCTTCATCGCGTCGGAGAAGTTGGTCATGTCGGTGAGGAGGACGAGGACGTTCTGGCCCTTGAGCGCGAAGCGCTCGGCGACGGCCAGGGAGATGTCCGGCACCATGAGGCACTCGACGACGGGGTCGGCCGCGGTGTGGACGAACATGATCGTCTTCTGGAGGGCGCCGCCCTCCTCGAGCGCGTCCTTGAAGTAGAGGTAGTCGTCGTACTTGAGGCCCATGCCTCCCAGGATGATGACGTCGACCTCGGCCTGCATCGCGATGCGCGCGAGGAGCTGGTTGTATGGCTCGCCGGAGACGGAGAAGATCGGGAGCTTCTGGCTCTTCACGAGGGTGTTGAAGAGGTCGATCATCGGGACGCCGGTGCGGATCATCTCCCGGGGGATGATGCGCTTGGCGGGGTTGACCGAGGGGCCGCCGATGGTGATGAGGTTCTCCGTCAGGCGGGGGCCCGTGTCGCGGGGCTCGCCGGCGCCGTCGAAAATGCGGCCCCGGAGGTCGTCCGAGAAGCTGACCCGCATGGGGTTGCCGAGGAAGCGGACCTCGTCGCCCGTGGAGACGCCGCGGCCGCCCGCGAAGACCTGGAGGGAAACGACGCCCTCGTCGAGGCGGATGACCTCCGCCAGCGAGGAACCGAAGCGGGTCGAAACCTCGGCGAGCTCGCCGTAGCGGATGCCGTCGGCCTTGACCGAGATGACGTTGCCCGTGATGGACTCGATGCGCGAATACACCTTGTTCATGGCTTACTCCAGGCGATCGATGAGGCGGGCGCCGCGGGCGTCCCTGCCCTTGCGGCGGCCCTCGACGAGGGCGCCGATCTCGGCCTCCAGGGCGACGTAGCGCTCGCCCTTGTACTCGGTGCCGTTGAGGTCGAGGAACTTCTGCCGGAGCCCGTAGAAGAACTGGCGGGCGTCCTCCTTGTCCTTCGCGGAAGCTCCGCGGCGAGGACCTCAAGGACGAGGCGGTAGCTCCGCTTCTGGCGCTCGGGCGCGACGGCCGCGTCGACCGGGTCGAAGGAATTCTGCTGCAGGTAGACGGCGTCGAGGAACTCGCCCTTCTGGTAGACGATGTAGTCCTCGAGCGAGGTGCCTTCCTCGCCGACGACCTTCATCATCGCGCCGACCTCGGCGCTCCGGAACAGGAACTGGCGGCCGTAGTCGACGATGGGCGCCTCGATGAGGCCCGCGTACTTGGACCAGGAGTCGAGGGGGTGGATGGCGGGGTACTTGCGGGCGTCGGAGCGCTCGCGGCTGAGGCCGTGGAAGGCGCCGACGACCTTGAGGGTCGCCTGCGTGACCGGCTCCTCGAAGTTGCCGCCGGCCGGGGAGACCGTGCCGCCGATCGTGACGGAGCCGGTGCCGCCGTCCTTGAGGCGCACGATGCCCGCGCGCTCGTAGAAGTTGGCGATGACCGACTCGAGGTAGGCGGGGAAGGCCTCCTCGCCGGGGATCTCCTCGAGGCGGCCGGACATCTCGCGCATGGCCTGGGCCCAGCGGGAGGTCGAGTCGGCGAGGAGGAGGACGTCGAGGCCCATCTGGCGGTAGTACTCGGCGAGGGTGACCGCGGTGTAGACCGAGGCCTCGCGGGCCGCGACGGGCATGGAGGAGGTGTTGCAGATGATGATCGTCCGCTCCATGAGGGAGCGGCCGGTGCGCGGGTCGATGAGCTCGGGGAATTCCTTGAGCGTCTCGACGACCTCGCCGGCGCGCTCGCCGCAAGCGGCGATGATGACGATGTCGACGTCCGCGTTGCGGCTCGTCACCTGCTGGAGCACCGTCTTGCCGGCGCCGAAGGGGCCGGGGATGCAGTAGGTGCCGCCCTTGGCGACGGGGAAGAAGGCGTCGATGATGCGGGTCTTCGTGACCATCGGCTGCATGGGGCGGAGACGCTCCGCATAGCAGTCGACGGCGCGCTTGACGGGCCAGCGGAACATCATGGTGACGGGGACGTTGTTCCCCTTCCCGTCCTCGAGCTCCACGAGGGGGTCGTCCACCTTGTACGAGCCGGCGGGCCGCACGCTCTTGACGGTGTAGGAGCCGTAGAGGTTGAAGGGCACCATGACGCGGTGCGTGAAGGCGCCCTCGGGCACGGTGCCGAGGAGGTCGCCGCGCGACACCTTGTCGCCGGGTTTGGCGACGGGCGTGAAGGCCCAGGCGGTTTCCCTCGGGAGGGCGTCGAGGTAGACGCCGGGCTCGAGGAAGTTGCCCGTCTTCTCCGCCACGAGGGGCAGCGGATTCTGGAGGCCGTCGTAGATCTGGCCGAGGAGTCCCGGCCCGAGCTCGACGGAAAGGAGTTCGCCGGTGAACTCCACCGGATCGCCCACCTTGATGCCCTTGGTGATCTCGAACACCTGGACCTGGACGAGGTCTCCGCGCACGCGGATGACCTCGCACTTGAGCCGCTTCTCGTCGACGCGGATATAGGCGACTTCGTTCATGGAGACGGCGCCCTGTACGCGCACGCCGACCATGTTGCCGTTGACGCCGGTCACCGATCCCGTTGTCTTGGTCATCGTGAAACTCCGGTCTCTTCGGATGTTTGCGCCTGCCCGAGGATGGCGGCGTAGGTTTCTCTATAGCCGGCCTCGCCGCGCTCCGCGCCGAGGCCGGCGATGCGCTCGAGGACCTCCAGCTCGAGGCGGTAGGCCGCGAGCCGGGCGAAATCGAAGGTCTTGAGGGCGGCGAGCTCCTCGAGGCGGGCCCAGCGCTCGCGCTCGAGGACGAGCTCGCCTTCGAGGGGGGTCTCGGCGGCGAAGGCGCGTTGCGCGGCCGCCTGGGCGCCCTCGTCGCGTTCCGCGGGGCGGAGATGCGGCTCCGCCGCGCGGCCGAGACGCTTGGCCCTGAGCCGCGCGAGCTCGTTGCGGACCGAGCGCTCCCAGGCGTAATAGGCGCCGAGGAGGGGATCCGCGGAGGCCTCGGGAGGCGGCCCCTCCGCCGCGGAGGCGAGGGTCGCCGCCTCGAGGGCCGCGTACTCCGCGGGCTCGAGGTGGCGCCGCGCGCGCTCGAGGTACTCGGCGCTCGTCATCGGCGCGGGCGCGCCGAGCTGGAGCGTCGGGAGGGTCGCGGCGAAATAGTAGTAGCGGCTCACGGCCTCACATCCCCTTGGCGGCGCTCCGCAGGGTCTCGGCGAGGCGGGCGTTCAGGTGCTTCGCCAAGAGTTCCGCGAGCGTTTCCGCCGAGAAATCGTAGTAGGCGGCGCCGTTCTTCTCCGCGATGCGGAAACCCGCGGCTATGTCCGCGTGGGGCTTGAGCTCGACGCCCTTCTTGAGCTCGGCGGCGAGCAGCTGCGTAAAGCGGCCCTCCACCTTGCGCAGGTCCTGCGGATTGAGGAGGACGACGAGATCCTCGGCGCCGCCGGCCGCGAGGCCCTTGACGACGGCCGGGAGGGCCTCGGCGAGGACCTCGGGACCCAGGGCGGCCTGGGTCTCCGACTTGGTGGCCGCGGCGAGGAGTCCCTCGAGGCTGCCCCTGAAGGCGAGGAGCAGGTCGCGGGAGGCCTGGGAGAGGGCGGCCTTGCCGGACTCCTCCATGCGGCGCGACTCGGCCTTGGCCTTCTCGACGATGGCCGCGGCTTCCCGCTCCGCCTCGGCGATCCGGGCGCGTCGCGCGGCTTCGGCCTCGGCGACGATCTTCTCGGCGGCGGCGCGCGCGGACTCGACACCCTCGCGCTTGATCTTCTCGAGCAATTCTTGGAGCTGGATATCCATGGCTTCCTCTCAAAGACGAATCATATGGAGCCGGGGTCGTCCCCGCTCGCGACGTACTTCCTGACTTTTTCCAGTTTCTTGCCGACGAACGCGCATATCGCCTCGGGCTGTTCACGATCCCGAACCGCGGCCTTGATGGACGCGTCGAGGGCGGCGCACAACTCGTCGACAGTTGTATATAGCGAAAGATCAATTTGGTCAATTGAATTTAGGATTCGACGAATGGATTCGCTCTCAATGCGGAAAAGCGCGTCGTTTTCCATGAAAACGTAATCGGTTATTTCGCTTCGAGCTAGCCGCTCCGCGTGGCGGCGCTCGGCGAGGCCGATATCCTCGAGCAGATCCTCGAGCTCCGCCGTGAACACCCTGAGGAACTTGGCCTTGGAATCACCCATACCGTATCCTCCCCCGCGCCGAATAGCTTAAGTATACTGGCGGGAATAACGGGCGCAATAGCATTCGCCGGGCGCGGCGTCTTGAGCGCGCGGAATCTTCGCCCTATACTGAATCAATGCGGACCGCCGCCAAGAGGATAGCGACCTATCTTCCGCCGCTCCTCGGCATCGCGCTTGTCACCTTGGCGCTGATGCTGTCGGCCTACATCCGCGCGCGGGACGAGGCCATCTCGCAACTCTATACGCAGGAACGGATCCTCGCCGAGCAGGCGACGACCGGCATCGGCGATTACCTGGACTACCTCGAGACCTCCCTCGGCTTCCTTTCAAGGGAAGGAAGCGTGATCCGCGGCGACGCGGCGGGCAAGGAGCTCACGCGCCGCTTCTTCGCCGCCCAGGCCGCCAACATGGCCAGCATAACGAGGATGGACGAGCGGGGCGTCATCCTCTACTCCTTCCCCGACGAAAGCGTGGCGGGGCGCGACATCTCCGCCCAGGCCCACGTCGCCAAGGTGCTCAAGAGCCACCGGCCGGTCCTGAGCAGCGTTTTCCGCGCCGTGCAGGGCTTCGACGCGGTGGCCTACCACTATCCCGTCGACGACGGTGGCCGCTTCGCGGGAAGCATCGCCATACTGATCCCCTTCGCCACGATCTCGCGCCGCTATCTCGAACCGATCAAGGTGGGCGCCTCGGGCTACGCCCTCCTCCTCGACGCGGAAGGGACGGAGCTCTTCGGCCCCGAACCGCGGCGGATAGGGAAAAGCATCCAGGAATCGGGCAAGGAATATCCTTCCGTCCTGGCCATGGCCCGGGCGATCAGGGCCGCGGGTTCCCTCGGCTCCTCGGAGGTGGTCTACAGCTATCCCGCCAAGGGACTCGACGGAGGCCCCCTCATCCCGAAGCGGGCCTTCTTCAAGACCGTTCCCGTCGCCGACGGCTGGTGGACCGTCCTCGTCACCGCCCCCGAGGAGGACGCCGTCGCCTTCTTCAAGGGCTTCCGCGACCGGTGGATCCTGCTTTTCGGCGTCGTACTCCTTCTTTTCTCCGTCTGGGGGGCCCTGTTCCTCCGCAGCGTCCTCCTTGCCCATCGGGAGGAGGAGCGCCGCGAGGCGCGGGAACGCCTCCTCGAGGCGGAACGGGAACGCACCAAGGCCCTCGCCATCCTCGACGCCGCCATCAGGCAATCGCCTTCGGCCATCGTCATCGCGAACGCGCCCGGCGGCGATTTGGCCGCCGCGAATCCGGCGGCCCTCGCCATCTGCGGCCTCGGGAATCCGGAGCCCCGGGATGGGGTCTCGCCGACATCCAGCACGGCGAGGCCCGCGCTCGCGGGGCAGGAGCCGCCGCGCTTCCTTGACGCGACCGCCTGCCCCGACATCGCCCGGCTCGTCGACGGCGCCATCCGCGGCGAGTCCACGAAAGGCGAACTCGTGCGCGGGGACGGCGCGGAAGGCGACGCCTGGTTCATGGTCAACGCCGCCCCGGTCCGCGACGCGGAGGGCCGGATCGTCGCCGGCGTCGCCGTTCTCAACGACATCACCGCCCTGAAGCGCTTCGAAAGCGAAATCCTGCGCTTCAACGCGAGCCTCGAGCAGACCGTCGCCGAACGCACCTCCGAACTCCGCGCGGCCCAGGCGCAGCTCGTCCTCTCGGAAAAGCTCGCCGTGCTCGGCCAACTTTCGGCGAGCATCGCCCACCAGGTGAACACGCCCCTCGGCGCCATCGCCTCCGCGAGCCAGACCATCGGACTGAGCCTCGCCGACGGCCTCGCCGAACGCTTCGACCGCTACGCGGCCCTGTCCCCGGACGCGC
>DAINBW010000089.1:0-8471 GCA_036732745.1 Spirochaetales bacterium
GCGGAGAAGGGTGCCGGCGGGAAGCTCGGCCGCGGCGCGGGCGGTGAAGCTTCGCTCCCCGAAGCGAAAGCGGTAGAGCCCGGGCTCCAAGCGCTCCTCGACGCGGAGGGAAACGAAAGCGCCGGCGCGGAAACTGGTTCCGGAGCCGGCGCTCGGTACGAGAAGAGAAGTATCGGCGGGGCCCAGGGGCCGCATGCCTCGCAGGGGCCGACGACCGCCCCGGGGGACGGCCGCCGGAAAGGCCTTAGGCCTTCTCCGCCTGGGGAGCCTCGGCCTTGCCCGTGGTGGGGAGAAGGACCTTGATCTTGGCCTTCTTGCCGATCTTGCCGCGGATGTAGTAGAGCTTGGCGCGGCGAACCTTGCCGGCGCGGACGACCTCGACCTTCTCGACGCGGGGAGAGTTCATCGGGAACACGCGCTCGACGCCGACGCCGTAGGAGTTCTTGCGCACCATGAAGGTCTTGCCGAGACCGGAGTTCTTCATGGCGATGCAGAGGCCCTCGTAGATCTGGATGCGCTCGGTCTTGCCCTCGACGATCTTGAAGTGGACCTTGATGGTGTCGCCCACGTTGAAGGCGGCCGGCTCGGACTTAATCTGCGGCGCCTGGATCTTCTGTATAAGGTTCATCGCTTCCCCCTTCGGTTGCTATTTCCTTGAGCAGCCGCCGAGCCTCTTCGGGAAGCTCGGCGGTGGCGAGAAGCTCGGGACGGTAAGCCAGCGTCTTCTTGAGCTGGGCCTTGAGCCGCCACCGCGCTATGTTCGCGTGGTGCCCCGAGGTCAAAACTTCGGGGACCTTCATGGTACCATAAATCGCGGGCCGTGTATACTGGGGATATTCGAGGAGCCCCGGCCCGGAAAAGCTCTCCTCCTCGAGGCTCTCGCCCGAGATGACCCCGGGCACGAGCCGATAGACGGCGTCGACGAGGACGAGGGCGGCGACCTCGCCGCTCGAGAGGACGTAGTCCCCGATGGAGACCTCGTCGTCCACGTACTCGTCGATGATGCGCTGGTCCACGCCCTCGTAGCGGCCGCAGACCAGGACGAGATGGGTCTCCTTGGAGAGATCCTTCGCGTAGGCCTGGTTCAAGAGGCGCCCGGAGGGCGTGACGAAGACGGTCCTGGCCTCGCGGGCCCCGACCGCCTCGAGGGCGCGGCCCAGGGGGGCGGGCAGCATCAGCATGCCGGCGCCGCCGCCGAAGACCTCGTCGTCGCACTTGCGGTGCTTGTCCGTGGCGTAGTCCCTGATGTCGACGAGCTCGTACTCGAGGATGCCCTTGGCCACGGCCTTGGCCATGATCGAGCTCTCGAAGAATCCGCGAAGGATCTCCGGGAAGAGGGTCAACACCGTGAGTTTCATTCTTCTTCCAAAATCCAGGGAGCGATCAGCACGGCGGTGCCCGCCTCGATGTCCACGGCCCCGACGAATTCCTTGCGGAAGGGGACCAGGGCGACCCGGCCGCCCGGGAGGACGGTCTCGAGCCAGGGATCGGGGCCGCCGGAGAGGACGCCCTTCACGCGACCGAGTTCCTTGCCGTCCTCGCCGACGATGGCGATGCCGACCAGGTCCGTGACGTACCACTCGTTGTCCGCGAGCGGCGCGGCCGCCTCGCGGGGCACGACGATGTCGAGTCCCGTGAGGATCCGGGCCGTCTCGGGCGAGGGATAGCCCTCGAAGGCGATCGTGAGGTCGCTCGGGATGCCCTCGCAGCGCAGGACCTTGAGCCGGAGGCTCCGGCCTTCGCCCTGGAGATCCGCGTAGCGGAGCTTCTTGATGTGGGCGACCTCGCCGGAATAGCTCTGCACGCGCAGGTCGCCCCGGACGCCCTTGGGGGCGCCGAGGCGGGCTATCGCGAGCTTGTCATCGGGCTTTTTCGGTTGCATGGTCGTTCCGGGAGGTACGAGGCCTCCGGAAAACCGCGCCCGGCCCCGCGGGGGACCGATCGCGGCTTCCCGAGGCTTCGGGCCTCGGCCGTCAGTCGAGGATCTCGAGAACGACCCGCTTCTCGGAAGCGGTGGAGGCCGCGGAAAGGATGGTCCGCATCGCCTTGGCGATGCGGCCGTGCTTCCCGATGACCTTGCCGATGTCGTCGCTCGCGACGCGGAGCTCGAGGATGGTGGACTTGTCCTGCTCGATGACGTTGACCGTCACGCCGGAAGGGTCGTCCACGAGGGACTTGGCGATATACTCGACGAGATCGCGTTCCACGAATGTCTCCTTCGGATGCTTCTGGACTCTAGAGGGGGCGCCGCGATCGGGAATTACTTGACGTGAATGCCCTTCTTGTTGAGGAGGCCGCGGACGGTGTCGGTCGGCTGGGCGCCCTTGGAGAGCCAGTCCTTCGCCTTCGCCTCGTCGATGAGGATCTGCTTGCCCTCCGCCTCGATGGGGTGGTAGAGGCCGATCTCGTCGATCGTGCGGCTGTCGCGGGCCGAGCGGGAATCCATGATGACGATGCGGTAGAAGGGCCGCATCTTGGAACCGAAACGCTTGAGTCTGATCTTGACGCTCATAGGATAGTCCTCCTGAGTGGATTGGGGCCCGCCCTTACGACACGCCGACGAGGCACAGCCTCCATCGGTGTTCCCCGGACGGGGGGCCCGGAGCGGGGAAACGCGTTTTGATGGTATACACCGCGGCGGGCGCCCTAGTCAATCGAGGCGTCCGGGAACTATGAACGCCGGCTCGTTCCGGTGTATATCATTAGCCCGTGCAGCCCCCCCTACCCGCCGACGCCCTCGTCCTCGCCCCCATGGTCTCCCTGTCCCACCGGGCCCTCCGCGAGCTCATACTCCGCTTCGGCGGCATGGACCTCGCCTTCACCGAGATGGCGAGCGCCGGCGCCCTCGTGTCCGAGTCGCCCTACGACGCCTGGTACCTCGACGCCGAGCCCGAGCCGGCCACGACCATCCTGCAGTTCTACACGACGAAGCCCGAGCGCCTCGCCGAAGCCCTGGCGATGGTGGCCGACCGGCCGGTCTTCGGCGCGGACATCAACTTCGGCTGCGCCGCCCCCCACATCAAGCGCGCCGGCGGCGGAGCCGCCTGGATGCGCGAACCGGAAAAGGCCCGCGACCTCGTCGCCTTGGCGCGGTCCGCCTGGCCCCGGAACCTGTCGGCCAAGCTCCGCATCGGCCCCGAGGAGGACTACGGCGCCCTCAGGGACTTCGCCCAGGGGCTCATCGAGGCGGGCATCGACTTCCTCACCCTCCACCCCCGCCTGGAAGACGAGAAATTCCGCCGCAAGAGCCGCTGGGACTATGTTGGGCGCCTGGCCGCCGAGCTCCCCGTGCCCGTGCTCGGCAACGGCGACGTGCGGAGCTTCGCCGACTGGACGCGGCGCCGAACCGAAGCGGCGCCGGCCGGCGTCATGCTCGGCCGCGAGGCCGTGCGGCGCCCTTGGATCTTCGCCCTGCTCCGCGGCAGGGAAGCAGCCCCGGATTTCGCGCTCGAGGTGAACCTGCGCGACACCGCCTTCGAGTTCCTCGACCTGCTCGAGGCGCGGCTCCCGGCCGACATGCACCTCACGCGCGCGCGGAAGTTCTTCTTCTATTATGCCGACAACGCCACCTATGCCCACCACCTCCGCTGGAAGCTCCAAAACGCCCCCGACCTCCCCGCCATGCGCGCCATCCTCGACGCCTACTTCGAGGAAGTTCCCCAAGACCGCGTAAAACTCGAGCGCGACTGACCGGGCGCCCTTCCGGCGGGCATTTCGCCGCCGCGTGTACGATACTTGCTCCCAGACGATACCCACTCGCTTCACCGGCCGCCAGCCAACGGCCGCCGGCCGGCGGCCTCCCGCCGGCGACTTCCAGCCTGCGGACTCCCGCCGGCGACTTCCAGCCTGCGGACTCCCGCCAGCGACTTCCAGGCTGCGGGCGGAAGTTGACACAACCCGACTCTTTTGTCTTGAACAGTTTTACACTTAGCGTTAATATGTAATCATCAAAGGAGGATCGCCGAATGGCCACCACCCTACCCCTCATGTTTATGGAAAAAGCGCAGGCGCAACCCACCGTCGCCGCCCAGTACGCCAAGGACGCCTCCGGCGAATTCGCCCCCATCAGCTACGCCGAACTGCTTGCCGACATCGCCGCCTTCGCGCAGGGACTCGCCAAGCTCGAGGTGCGACGGGGCGACCGCATCGGCCTCATCTCCGACAACCGCCGCGAATGGCTCGTCGCCGACATCGCCATCCTCGGCCTCGGCGCCGCGGACGTCCCCCGGGGCTGCGACGCAACCGAGGACGAAATCCGCTACATCCTGGCCTGGAGCGAGTGCAAGCTCGCCATCTTGGAGAACGAGCGCCAGCTTGAAAAGCTGTTGACCCAGCGCGAGCGCATGCCCCTCCTCACGCGGGTCCTCCTCTTCGACGCGCCCTCCGCCGCCAAGAAGGCCGCGGCGGAAAAGGCCGGCCTCGCCGTCACCACCTTCGCCGAGGTCGACGCCGCGGGCCGCCTGCCCGCCGCCCCCGCCTTCTACGCGGCCGAGGCCGCGAAGGGCAAGCCGGACGACCTGGCGACCCTCATTTACACCTCGGGCACGACGGGCGAACCCAAGGGCGTCATGCTCTCCCACGCCAACTTCCTTCACCAGACCGACTACATCCCGAGCATCGTCCACCTGAAGTCGGGGGACATCTTCCTCTCCGTCCTGCCGATCTGGCACTCCTTCGAGCGCATCTCCCAGTACATGATCCTCGCCGCCGGCGCCTCCGTGGCCTACTCCAAGCCCATCGGCTCCGTGATGCTCGCGGACTTCCAGGCGGTGCGGCCCCAGTGGATGTCCTCGGTCCCGCGCATCTGGGAATCGGTGATGGAAGGCATTTTCCGCAACATCCGCCAGCACGGCGGGGCCAAGAAGGTCCTCTTCACCTTCTTCGTCGGCGTCGGCGAGACGCGCGCCTATTTCCGCGACCACATCCTCGGTCGCGTCGCGGAATTCCACCCGCGGTCGCGCCTCCTCGAGATCGCCGTCTCCATCCTTCCCTTCCTCCTCATCAGCCCCCTCTATGCCCTCGGCAACCTCCTCGTCTTCAAGAAGGTCAAGCAGAAGCTCGGCGGCCGCTTCATCGCCGGCATCTCCGGCGGCGGCGCCCTGCCGCCGGCCGTCGACCGCTTCTTCGGCGCCCTCGGCGTCCTTATCCTGGAGGGCTACGGCCTGACGGAGACGGCGCCCGTCCTGGCCGTCCGTCCCCAGGACCACCCCGTCGGCGGAACGGTCGGCCCGGCCCTGCGCGGCACCGAGCTCAAGATCGTCGACGAAAAGGGCCAGCCCCTGCCCTTCGGGCACAAGGGCCTCATCATGGCCCGCGGTCCCTCGGTGATGAAGGGCTACTACAAGCGCCCCGAGCTTACGGCCAAGGTCCTCTCGGCCGATGGCTGGCTCGACACCGGCGACCTCGGCATGCTCACCCGGAACGGCGAGCTCAAGATCACGGGTCGCGCCAAGGACACCATCGTCCTCCGCGGCGGCGAAAACGTCGAGCCCGCCCCCATCGAGCAGAAGCTCGCCGAAAGCCCCTACATCCGGACCGCCGTCGTCCTCGGACAGGACGAGCGCTTCCTGGCGGCCCTCATCGTCCCCAAGGAGGAGGCGATCAGCGCCTGGGCCGAGGAGAACAACATCCCGATCGTCGACTACGAGACCCTCCTCAAGCAACCCGAGGTCCTGGAGCTCATCGACGGCGAGGTGAGCGACCTTGTTTCGCCGCGCCACGGCTTCAAGAGCTTTGAGCGCATCTTCCGCTTTACCCTCCTGCCCAAGGCCTTCGAGGTCGGCCGCGAGCTCTCCGCCAAGCAGGAGATCAAGCGCCACGTCATCGCCGAGATCTACGCGAAGGAAGAGAAGATGCTCTTCGCGAACTGAGTTTCCGGACGAAGAACCCGCCACAGCCCCGAGCCCGCGCTCGGGGCTTTTGCATCTTCGGGGCCGAGGATCGACAATCATTGGGGACTGCCTTGAAGAACGCTGAAGGCCATCGGTGCGGCAGGCTTCATTTTCTCGTACCGTGGGCGTCTATATGTAGAAGCTTTTCCCTGAATAGGCTACCATATCTTGACATATTAGGAGCTTTATTATATATATTTTATTACCGATATGAAGACGCCAACCAAGATTTGGATCTGCATGGGAAGCTCCTGCTACGCGCGCGGCAACGCGCAAAACGCGGAGATCGTCCAGCGATGGCTCGCCGCCAAGGGCATCGTTTCCGAGGTCGATTTCGCCGGCACCCTCTGCGAGGGCCGGTGCAAGGAAGGCCCGATACTGAAGATCGGCGACAGGATCTTCACCGGCGTCACGCCGGCCACGGTCGAGGACATCCTCGAACACCTGTTCGCGGGGAAGTGAAATGGACAAACGCCAACCGGTCTACACCGAGACGGCCGCCTGCCAAGACTGCTACAAGTGCGTCCGCGAATGCCCGGTCAAGGCCATCAGCGTCAGCGACGGCCATGCGAGCGTCGTCGGGGAGCTCTGCGTCCTCTGCGGCCACTGCGTCGAGGTCTGCCCGGTCGGCGCCAAGAAGGTCCGCTCCGACGTGGATCGCGCCAAGGCCCTCATCGCCCTGCGCTCCGAGGTGATCCTCTCCCTCGCGCCCTCCTTCGCCGCCGAGTTCCCCGGCCTCGAGCCCGCGCGCCTCGTCGCGGCCCTTCGCCGCCTCGGCTTCGCCGCCGTTTCCGAGACCGCCTTCGGCGCCGACCTCGTTTCCCGCGCAACGGCCGAGGAGATCCGCGCCCTGGCTTCCGCCCCGCCCTCCCGCCCCCGCGTCCTCCTTTCCACCGCCTGTCCCGTGGTCGTCGACTATGTCCTCAAGTACCGGCCCGAACTCCAGGGCCTCCTTTCCGCGGCCTGCTCCCCGATGGTCGCCCACGCCCGCCACCTCAAGTCCGCGGCGCAGGCCGGCACCGGCGTCGTCTTCGCGGGGCCCTGCATCGCCAAGAAGCGGGAGACCGACGAGATAGTCGGCCAGGCCGGCGGCGAAAGCGCGAAGGGCGGCGCGGACGTCGCGATCACCTTCCGCGGCCTCCGCACCTGGCTCCAGGAGGCGGGCATAGATCCCGCGGCGACGGAGCCCGGGGCGGAGGACCGCTTCACGCCGGAGCGCGCCTCCAAGGGCGTCCTCTACCCCGTGGACGGCGGCATGATCGCCTCCGTGAAGCGCCACCTCCGCGACCACGAGGCCCACTTCGTCTCCTACTCGGGCCTCGTCGAGATCGAAAAGGCCCTCGACGGCCTGGAAGGCTACGAGGGCAAGGAGCCGATCTTCCTGGAGCTCCTGGCCTGCGAGGGCGGCTGCGTCAACGGGCCCCGCTGCGAGCGCCGCTCCGGCACCGTGGCCAAGCGCCTGCGCGTCCTCGACTACGCCCGCGAGGCCCGCGAGGAGGCGGCCGAAACCGCCGTCGACCTCTCGGACCGCCGCGTCGGCCGGGGCTCCGTCCTGGTCGAGGAATTCCCCGAGGAACGGCTCCGCGAGGCCCTGCGCCAGGTCGGCAAGCACCGGCCGGAGGACGAGCTCAACTGCTCCGGCTGCGGCTACGACACCTGCCGCGCCTTCGCCGCCGCCCTCCTCTCCGGACGGGCCGAGCGCACGATGTGCGTCTCCTACATGCGCGACCTCGCGCAAAAAAAGGCCGACGCCCTCGTCCGCGCGATGCCCTCGGGCGTCGTCGTCGCCGACGCCGAACTGCGCGTCGTCGAGTGCAACGAGAAATTCGCCAAGCTCCTCGGCGGCGAGGCCGAGGTGGCCTTCGAGGCCAAGCCCGGACTTTCGGGCGCCGACCTCGCCCGCCTCATCCCCTTCTCCGAACTCTTCGCCCGCGTGATGGCGGAGGACGGCCCGGAGTACGTCGAGCGCGACCTCAAGCTCGGCAAGCGCGTCCTCCACGGCACGGTCTTCGTCATCGAGCGGGGCGCCTTCGCGGGCGGCGTCTTCCAGGACGTCACCCTCCCCTCGGTGCAGCGCGACCGCGTCGTGGCGCAGGCCAAGGCGGTCATCGACAAGAACCTCCGCACCGTGCAGCGGATCGCCTACCTCCTCGGCGAGAACGCGGCCGACACGGAGTCCATCCTCGACTCGATCATCGAGTCCTTCGCCGCCGGCGGCGAGGGAGAGGACGGGTCGCGGCGATGAAGGGCTCCTTCGTCGAGATCGGCCACTACAACGAGCCGAAAAACGGCGAGCGCGTCGAGGGGGACGTCTTCCTTTCGCGGAAGTCCCCCGACGAGGGCCGCATCATCACCGTCCTCTCCGACGGCCTCGGCTCCGGCGTCAAGGCCAACGTCCTCGCCACCCTCACCGCGACGATGGCCGCCGGCTGCGCCGCCTCCAACGTGCCCATCCAGCGCACCGCCAGCGTCATCATGCGGAGCCTCCCGGTCTGCTCCGAGCGGCGCATCAGCTACGCGACCTTCACCCTCGTCGACGTCGAGGACTCGGGCAAGCTCTCCGTCGTGGAATACGACAAT